>JAAYXS010000325.1 GCA_012515775.1 Phycisphaerae bacterium | reverse complement strand
GCTGAATAGCCCGGCGCGGGCCTTGCTGAGCCGAGGCTCCCAAGCGGGGCGAGTCAGGCAGGATCATGCCGGCCCAGATTAACGAAGAGCACGTTCGCCGCATCGCCCGCCTCTCGCGGCTGAAGCTGACCGAGGACGAGGTTGCGCTGTTCGCCGGGCAACTGGGGCGGATCGTCGATTACGTCGAACAGTTACGGGAGGTCGATACCACGGGGGTGGAACCGATGGCCCATCCGTTACCGGTCACAAACGTCGCACGCGAGGATGAGCCGCACGTCCCATTCGACAACGAGAGGGCGCTGGCCAACGCCCCCCAACGCGCTGACGGGTTCTTCAAAGTCCCGCCCGTCTTGGATCATCCGGGCGGCGCCTGAGATCGGTGGGCAGCTTTCAGGCGCTGGCCGCTGCTGATAATCACAAGTGAAAACGGCAACTTAGCCTTCAGGGGCGACCTAGCCTTCAGATGCCCTTGATGTTTCGCTGGCGCAGCACCTGGCACGAATAGGCGGTGGCAAAAAGCATCGCCAGGAATCCAGGCACCAGCAGCTCCTGGCTGTTAGCCCACTCGCGAAACGTGGCGCCGAGCGACGGCGCGATCTGGCTCGTGACGCTCACCCAGCCGACGACGATCATGACCACCCCTTGCAGCGTCGTCAGCACCACGGTCGTGCCGCGGCAATCCAGCAGCGCATGCGTCAACCCGAACAACCCTGCCAGTCCCGCCGCGATCAGGCCCCCGTCGCGCCCGAGCCCGAACTGCCCGGCCAGATAGGCGCCTATGACGGCCCAGGTGGCGAGCGAGGTGAACGCTACACCGGCCCGCAGCATGCGCGTGGCGGCCAGACCGAGCCCCACGGCGCCGATGGCGCCCAGCGCCGGCGCCGGAATGTCGCTAACGAAACCGGCGGCCAGGTGACCACCCAGCCAGCCGAAGCCGGCGCAGCTCGCCGCGATAAGTAAGCGAAACAGCCGCGACCCATAAAAACCGTAGATGAACCCGGCCCCCATAATCACCAAGCCGGTCAAAGCCGGCTGTGCGGCCGCCCATCGAAATGTCTCGATCTGAATGCCGGACAAGCGCGTATCTCCATCAGCGTTAATCGTTGGAAACGCGCGCGCTGTTCGGCAAATATGAGCTGCCACTTTTCAGTTATCAATTATCAGTCCGGTGGCAGTCAGTCCGAGGCACGGTTGGCGGTTGCGGGGTGAGGGCCGGCAACTTTTATGGGCGGCTAGGCTGTAGCTGGTTCCGGCGTCTCGGGTTCCTCGCTGCCGGCGGCGGGGCGCGGTTTACGGCGCAGGCTGGCGAAGTTGTAGAGCAGGGACACCGCCCACAGCAGCGCCACGATGGTCCAGCCCCATTCACCGAGGCGTTGGAGCTCGTTCAAGGCGGCCGGCCACTTGCTCTTCAGTATGAGCAAAAGAGCCAAGCAACTCAGCAGGGTGCCCAGCGTCGCGGCGACCAGTGCGCGGGAGATTTTGGGCAGCAGCAGCCCAAACACCAAACCCGCCAATCCGATCGAGCCGACAATCGTCCAGAAGCTCGCCTGAAAATTGGGCACGACCGTGGACAGGTGCTCCCAAGACTGCGCGGCCCAGGATGACGGGGCTTGCGTAGCCAGTGGTGTTTCGGGAATGTTGATACCCATTAACCCTTGCCCGGCATCCAAGTTGCGCGAAGAGAAATTCTCGACGTAAGGCTTTACGACTTTTTCGCCGTAGAGCATCAGCCCGACCGCGGCCAAACTAAGACCGACGAGCGCTGCCAACCAGAGCTTAAAGAGGAAATAACCCAGCCCAAAACCGATTACGCCTGTGACAACCACTGTCGGCCAGAGCGCCGTTCCTAAACTCTTCGCGAGGAACCCGCCAGCGATGCCGCCGCCGGCCATGAAAGCCAAAGCCGTAACGGCCGGAAACAGCTTGGCGCCCCTGAGCAGCAGAATGAGCCCAAACGCGCCCACGAGAGCCAACCCGGCTTGGGGTTTCCAAAGCTCGGAATGCGGAATGTGCTGCATGGCCGTGTCATAGGCCATGTTAAGCAGTTCGTTCATGCGCCGGCTCCATGGGCCTCCAAAACTCAGGGTGCGTTGGACACCTGCAAATCCCTGCGATCTCTAACATCGAAGATCTTACCATCCGGGAACTCGCCGTACCGCGAAAACGCCAATTGGATGTAGGCCAGCTTCTTCTGGGCCGACGCTTCCGTTAGATACTCTTCGCCGGGCGGGTATCCCCATTGGATTTTGGTGCGGGCGTGCACGGTGCGGATGCTAAGCCAGCCGTCACGCGGGTTCTTGCGCCCACCATAGTTCGAAACATCTACCGCTTTTATGAACGCACGCGGGCCGGGCGGGCAATCGTTTTGCAACAGTTTTACGAGTTGCAGCCCGCCTTTAACCGCTTCGCCTTCCCAGGCTTGGCCGTACGGCGGGGGCGGCTCCTGTACGCCTTCAAGGAGGATCATCTCGTAAGCGGGAAGACGGCTTTCGGTTTCTTCACGGGGAAGGCGAAAACCCTCTTCGTCCACCAGGTAGCCCTTGCCCTTGTAGACCACGAAGGTCAGAAAAGTTCTAAAACTGGCATAGATGTTTACGGCATCAGGCTGTTTTGTGACCCGTTCGACCTTCGCGACCCAGGGCGAGCTTCGCACGGCTGTCCCAATCGCTTCGCACAAGAGCGGATCGTTGATACTCATGGCGCACAACGCGCCGCCCTCGCAGAGCCCCACGGCATCTGCGACCTCGATGGGTATCCAGTCAGGAATCGTGCCTGGAACGTTCGGGAATTGCGGCGTCCAGGGCGCGCCGTCCGCCGCTTCAGCGGCAAACGCGTCCAGCCGGTGCAACCCGTACGCCAGCCCCACAAACGTCCCGGCCCATAGCAGGGCCAATGCCAGGCGCCGCGCGCTGCGCGGCGAGATGCTTGGCGGGCGTAAGCCCCGGTCGCGCGGAATCGGCTTGTTCCGCCGCGTATGCCTCATGAGCGCCGCGCCATGTAGATGAGCCGCTCGACCAATTCGTCGAAGGGGATTCCGACGCGGGCTGCGGCCTTTGGCACCAGCGAATGGGTGGTGAACCCGGGCATCGTGTTCACCTCCAGAAACCACAGCCGGTCATCAGCATCCGCGATCCAGTCGACGCGGCCGAGATGCCGGCAGCCCAGGGCGTGGAAGATGCGCCGGCTGGCGGCCTGCACGCGCTCCAGCAGCGCGGCGGTATGCCCGGCATCGAACAGGTATTCGGTCGCGTCGTCGAGGTATTTGGCATGGTAGTCATAGAACGCGCGGCGCGGGCGAACGCAAATCGGCGGCAACGGTTCACCGCCCAGGATGCCGACGGTTATCTCGTCGCCTACGATGAAACGCTCGACCAGTGCGCGCCCAAAAGTGCCGACGACCTCAGAGACAGCCGGTGCGAATTGCTCGGCCTCGCGCACGATGAACGTGGCTACGCTGCTGCCCTGGTCGGCGGGCTTGACGACCACGGGCAGGGGCAGGCGCGTGCTTTCGTAACTGTCAACAGCGGTCCAGACCTCAAAGGGCGGCGTTTCGAGTCCGATCTCGAGGACGCGTTGCTTGCTGGCGACCTTGTCCATGGCCAGCGCGGACGCCGCCGAGCCCGAGCCCACGAAGCGCATGCCGCGTTGCTCGAGAATCCGCTGCAATTGCCCATCCTCGCCGAACGTGCCGTGCAAGGCGGGAAAAACCACGTCCGCCGGGTGTTCGAGCGGCGACAAGTCGTCTGGCCCGATGTCGGTTTCAAAAACATCATGCCCGCGATAGCGAAGCGCTTCGGCCACCGCCTTCCCCGACGCGAGGCTGATCTCGCGCTCGGCGCTTGGTCCGCCGCGCAGAACGGTGATGCGCAACGCTGTGCCTGCCAAATCTTGCTCGGTACTCACGGTTAATGCTCTGGTCAGTGCCCTACTCCCTGTCGGCGGGTGCCGGCTCACCAAACTTCGATTTCAGGTTCTAGCTCTATTCCCGCGCTGCGCCGCACAGCCTGCTGTGCCATCTCCATCAAGTCTATCACGTCTTGTGCCTTTGCGCCCTGTCCGGCTTCAATGAAATTCGCGTGTTTGCGGCTGATTTCCGCGCCGCCGGCGCGCACCCCTTTCAGGCCGGCCTGGTCAATCAGGCGGCCGGCGGGCAAGCGCTGCCCGTCAACCAGCGGGTTCTTAAAAATGCAACCCGCGGTTCGCCCGCTGACGGCCGGTTGCTCGGCGGCCTTCTCTTTCCAGATGGCCTGGAAGCGCTCGCGCAGCGAGTCGCGGTCGCCCGGCTGCAGGACGAACGTCGCCTCCAGCACGATCACATTGTTGATTTCTGTATGCCGGTATCCGAAGCCGATACGTTCGGCCGCCCAGGTCTCGATGCGGCCGTCGGCATACATGACGCGGACGGCCCGCGTAACCTGGCCGATGTTGCCGTACTTGCCGCCCGCATTCATGCGCACTATCCCGCCCACGCTGCCGGGAATGCCCGCCAGCCCGTCCAAACCGCCCAGCCCGCGCTCCACGCTTTGCTTGGCGAGTCGCGGAAAATCGGCGCCGGCTGCGGCGGTAACAACTGCACCGTCCCAGCGCACTTGTTCCCAGGCCGGCCCGACCAGCTTGATGACCGCGCCGTCCACCCCTGCATCGCGCACCAGCACATTCGCACCGCGCCCCAGCACGCGCCACCTGACGCCCTCCCTGCGGCAACACTCCAGTACCGTCGCCAATTCCGCCTCATCCCGCGGCGTGAGCAAGAACCGGGCCCGCCCTCCCAGCTTGTACCAGGTGTGCTCGCTCAGCGGCGCATCAACCTGGCAAATCGCTTCGCAACCGGGCAAGCAGCTCATCGGCAACCATCCAGATGTTCCCGGCCCCCATCGTCATCACCACGTCCCCGGGCTGCACGTCTTTGGCGACCCGTTCCACGATGCCGCCGAAATCGGGCAGGTACTCCGCCGCCGCTCCGCGGGCGCGAATCTGCTCGACCAGATCGGCCGCGCACACCAACTCGCGATCACGCTGACTGTCACGCACGAAGTAGATGTCCGGCACGATCACGTGATCGGCCTCGCTGAAGCTCTGGGCGAAGTGCTCCATTAGGAAACGCGTGCGTGAATGCTGGTGCGGCTGGAAGATGCACCACAGCTCGCGCGGGCGGTAGCGCTCGCGGGCCGCCAGCAGCGTCACGCGGATCTCGGTTGGATGATGGGCGTAGTCGTCCACAATACGCACGCCGCCGATTTCCCCGCGCAGCTCCAGCCGCCGCTGTGCCCCGCAGAATTCGGCCAAAGGCGGCGCGATCGCGTCCCAACTCAGGCCGCAGTCGTGCGCCAGTGCGATCACCGCCAGAGCGTTGTCCACGTTGTGCCGGCCCGGAATGGTGAGCACCACCCGCCCCAGCCGCTCTGTGCCGCGGCAGCCCACGAAGGCGTAAGTGCCGTTCTCGCGCGTAACGTCGACTGCGCGCCACTCGGCAGCCGCCCCGCGCCCGAATAGCTGGACCCGCCCGTTACGTGCATCAGCCACGGCGCGGCAGTGAGGATTGTCGGCATTCGTGACGAGCAAGCCGCTCTCGGGAATGCCGGCTGCGAACTCGCGGAAAGCCGCCACTATGTCGTTGATGTCCGCGTAGTAGTCGAGGTGATCTTCTTCGATATTGAGAATGGCGGCCCGCCGGGGACGCAGGTTAAGAAACGAGCGGTCGTACTCGCAGGCCTCGGCCACGAAATACGGGCCGTCGCCCGCGCCGCTGCCGCCGCCGAGCTGCCTGACGCCGGCGCCGATCACAAAGCTCGGGTCGCGGCCCGCGCGGCGCAAGACATACG
>JAAYXS010000044.1 GCA_012515775.1 Phycisphaerae bacterium | reverse complement strand
TCACTGAAGTCAAACACCGGTGAGATCAACTGCGTCGGCCCCAGGTCTACGTCATAGTTGACGCGGTTGTCGGTGACATAGCAGCGGCCGGACCCGTCATAGTCCTCCGGCGGCGAGTATTGCCCGCCGGCCGGGATGGCCCGCTGCCACATGCCGGAAGTCATACCGGGGGCGTTGTACACGGTCCAGCCGAGATCGCTTTCAAAGTCGTCCGCGAGAATGCTGATGTAATTGCCGACCAGCGAGGCATACGGAGCAGCCGGGCCGCCGGCCGGAACGAAGACAGGACCGGTCGTCTCTCCCGCGGCCACGAAGTAGTATTCCGGCCGATCGCTGCACAGCAGTGGGGGCAGTGTGCCGCGCCACAATTCGCCGGCCACGTTTTGCAAGGGGATGGAGTTCCAGTCGCCGCCGTCGAGGCGGTAGTACATCAGGGCGGAGCCCTCTACCAGTACGTCGTCGCCCTCAGCAATCTCCAGGTCAATCGACACCGGCACATGTGGGGGCAGGAACTCGGGCGGCAGTCCGAGCGATCCCATGGTCAGCGGCAGGAAGAACGCAGGCAGGTCGTTGTCCAGCATCAGCTCGTCAATGACGATGTGTCCCTGGCTTGTGCCCCAGGACGGGCCCACGTCCAGGCGCACGGCGACGATGTTGCTCAGGTCGAGCCCGCTGCCGTTGGCCAAAAAGTCCCGGATGCGAATGCGCACACGGCGCATTTCGTTGTGCCAGCCGCCGCTGCGGCCGTAAGGCATGCCGAAGCCGCCGCCATACGCGCCGGTATTGATGGAACTGGTATTGCCGGCCGCATCGCGCAGCGTGATGGAGAATGTCAAGAGGCCGCCGGTTTCGGTGGTGTAGGGGTGACGGGTGGTCTGCGCGCCGCGGAGGGAGACATACTTCCAGGCGGCGAAGTTCTGCAGCTCGGGCACGACGGCCCATTCGTAGAAGCGGTCCGTATCGTTCCAATCAAATGCGGCGCCGCGGTATGGGTCGCCCGAGGCGTTCTGGTCGCAGCCGTTGAACGGGTCGCTGGCGCTCCAACTATAACTGCCGTCGGCATCGTCCAGGCGTCCTTCGGCCAGGTTTGTCACGCTGTAAGACACCGCGCCGCCGGAACTGCTTAGGTCGAGTGAGGTATTGGCTTCATAATCGTCGATGAACGCGATGCCGTCCTCGGCGCCGTTGCGATACTCCTGCGAAACGACGTAACAGGGGTTGACGCCGATTGGCACAGAGGCGGGATGGAAGTGCTCGTACATCCGCCACAGATAGTCCGACCCTGGGATGTTGCCTTCCGCGTAGTGCTTGTACATCGGCAGCATCAGGCCCAGTTGGATCAGGTGCGTGCCGGACTCGTTGATCGGGCAGGGCCCTGTGAACCAGGGGTCGTAACTGTCAGCGTCGTGGAACCAGCCGTGCCCGGCACCCTGGACCACGGTCGATTGCCGGTAGCGCGTGGCACGCTCGTGCAGGTGGAACGTCGAGGACGAGACGTCCGCATCGCCCGCGGCGGTCCAGAGGTGGTAATTCGAGTACCTGGGGTTCGACATGCTCGGCCCGTAGTGGTCGGTCGGCAGCATGCTGTCCACCATGACAATGTTGTCCACGCTGTAGTGCGTCGGAGTATAGCTGTGGTCGGTGCTGATGCGCGTGAACGCGATCGCCACGCCGTCTCCGCCGCGGCTGTGGCCCGTCCAGATGATTCGCGTTGCGTCAACGTGTCCTACCAGCACGCCGCCGGCAATGCTGGGCAGCAGAGACAGAAAAGCGTCCGTGTGGCCGCAGGTCGTCAGCGAGGCCATTATCGAACCCGGCCCCGTGTTGTTCCCGTGCGACATGACGACGAAGCCGTAAGACGCCATGTGATTGCCGATGTGGTCGTACCACTGATAGTTATGGCCGTTTCCGTGGCTGATCACCAGCAGCGGCAACGCGCCCATGCTTGCGATGTTTGTCGGGTAATAAAGGTCCTGACCGGGCAAGCTGGCGGGGATGCCGAAAATCGTACCGACGTTGTAAATAACCTCGGTCACCGCCAGCGGTCCGGGCGTCGTCGTGTCATGGCACACGTACAGGCCGGCTTCGCGGCTCAGCCCGTCGATATAGTCGCCGCCGTCCAGCACGCCGTTGCGGTTCATGTCCACGACCATGTCGTAGCCGTGGCCCAGCCCCGTGAAGTCCCCGGTCACGGCCTGGAAGGCGGCCGCACTCAGCTCGCTTGGGCCGGTGACCTGGAAGGTATTGTCCTGAATCGTCCCGCCGGTGAACGTGACGCTCATCGCTCCACCGGCAGTGACGTCCACCAGGGTCGGATCCGTCAGCCATTCGCCCGGAATCTTCTTTTCGACGACGTATACGTCCGCGGTCTGGCCGACGATCTCCGGATGGAGTGTCGGATCAATCGCAACGCTGATCGGGGCGTTCTGGTTAAAGGCCCGTACGTACTCGAAGTAGGGGTAGGCTGACAGCGGATTGCCGGCCAGCTCAGCCGAGGTCGGCGGGTTGGGGGCGGGCTCACACCCGCCATTCGTCAGGCACGTCACGAACGGGTCGATGTCGAAGACGTTCACGTCGCCATCGTGATTGACATCGGCCAGCAGGTAATCGCAGCCCGGGAACTCGGCGGCGTAAGTGACCCGGTCGGTCAGCGCCAAGACGAACGGGTCGATGTCAAAGACGTTTACCGCGCCATCGCAATTCAGGTCCGCGAGTTCGAAGGCGCTCGTCGAAGCGGGCGCTACTAACAAGACGCCAGTCAGCATCAATATCGGGAAGAGCTTCACAGCAGGCCTCCTTTGTAAGTGCCAAAAACTTCTTTCTCCTACGCGGCTGGAACCAGCCGGAACCACTTCCGAGTTTAACGCGCCGCCGCCCAGACTCATAGCAAAAAAGAGCAGCCGGGCGCCGCGCCCGGCCGTTGTCCGTCGTAACTGCTGCGACAGCGGGTTTACGGCTTACTCGGCAAGCGCTAGAGCCGCAAACCGCCGCGCCAACTTAATCGAGTGCTTCCTCCAACTCGTCCATTACAGTCCGCCCGCGGGCGGCAGATCGTTGTCCAGCATCAATTCGTCAATGACGATTCGGCCCTGCCTCGTGCCCCATGAGGGTCCGACGTTCAGCCGCACCGCCGCGATGTCGGTCAGGTCAATATTGCTGCCGTTCGCCAGGAAATCCGTGATGCGGATGCGAATGCGCCGCATCTCGTTGTGCCAGCCGCTGCTGCGTTCGTACGGCATGCCGAAGCCGCCGCCGTAAGCGCCGATATTGATCGAGCTGGTGTTACCGGCGCCGTCATATAGGGTCACGGTGAACGTCAGAAGCCCGTCGGTTTCAAGCGCATACGGATGCTGCGTGCCCTGCGCGCCGCGAACGCCGACGTATTTCCAGGCCGAAAAGTTGCGCAGGCCCGTTACGACCGCCCATTCGTAATATCGGTCCGTATCATTCCAGTCGAATACCACGCCGCGGCCGGTGTCGCTGGCGCCGTCCTGCGTGGCGCCGTTGAACGGATCGCCCGAACTCCAGGTGAAAGTGCTGTCGGCGTCGTCCAGCCGGCCCTCGGTCAGGTTCGTGACCGTGTACGTCACCGCGCCGCCGGAACTGCTGGTGTCCGCCGCGGGCTGCGTTTCGTAGTCGTCTATGAATGCGACTCCGCCCGCGGCCCCGTTGCGGTATTCCTGCGAAACGACATAGCAGGGGTCAGTGCCGACCGGCACAGCCGGCGGATGGAAGGCCTCATACTGGCGCCAAAGGTAATCCTGGCCCGGAATGTTGCCTTCGGCATAGTGCTTGTACATCGGCAGCATCAGGCCAAGCTGCACCAGGTGCGTGCCGGCCCGGTAAATGGGGCACGGACCCGTGAAGTAGGCGCCCGCGGTGTCCTCGTCATGAAACCAGCCATGCCCGGCGCCCTGGACGACCGTCGACGACCGAAAATTAGTGGCGCGTTCGTGTATGTGGAAGGTCTGGGCAATGTCGGACGTGGCCCCGCCATGCACGTCGGCATCGCCCGAAGCAGTCCACAGATGGAAGTTTGCCGGGCCGGGGTTGCTCCTGCTCGGTCCAAAGAAGTCGACCGGCAGCATGCTGTCGACCAGGACGATGTCATCCGCGCTGTAGTACGTCGGGCTGTAGTGGTAAGAGTCCGTCACGCTGATGCGGTGGTACGCGAACGCCACGCCCTCACCCCCGCGGCTGTGTCCGCACCAGATGATGCGGTGCGAATCCACATGGCCCACCAGTGTGCCGCCGGCGATGGTCGGCAGCAGGTCGAAGAAGGCGTCCGTGTGGCCGCACGTCGTCAGCGAAGCATATAGTCCGCTGCTCGGTCCAGTGTTGTTTCCGTGCGACATGACGATGAAGCCGTAAGACGCCATGTGGTTGCCGATGTGGTCATACCATTGGTAGTTGTGGCCGTTGCCGTGGCTGATGACGACCAGCGGCAGCTTCCCCATGGTGGCTATATTGGTTGGGTAGTAGAGCTTCTGGCCGGCAACGCTGGCCGGAATGCCGAAGATCGTGCCGACGTTGTAGGTTGTCTCAGTAACCTCCAGTGGGCCGGGCGTAGTGGTGTCGTGGCACACGTACAAGCCTGCCTCGTTGCTCAAACCGTCGATGTAATCGCCGTCGTCCAGGTTACCGTTGCGGTTCATATCCACGATCATGTCGTATCCATGCCCTAGGCCGGTATTGGCGCCCGTGTGGGCCTGGAAGACGGCGGCATTTAGCTCGCCCGGACCCGTGATCTGGAAGGTATTGGCCTGGACCGTGTTGCCACTGAAAGTCACGGCCATGGGGCCGCCGACGGTGACGTCGATCAGCGTCGGATCGGCGGCCCACTGGGCCGCGGTTCGCTTCTCGACTATGTAGACGTCGGCCGTATGTCCCACGATTTCAGCGTGTAAGGTCGGGTCAAGCGCCAGCTCAATCGGGGCGTTTTGATGGAAGGCACGCACGTACTCGAAATAGGGGTAGACGGTCAGCGAATTGCCTGCCAGCTCTACGGCCGTCACGGCGCCCAGTTCCGGGCAATCGGCCACGGTACAGTCCTCCCACTCTGGATGCCAGAGGCCGTCGCAGCCGGCTTCCGTCGTGACCGCACAGGTT
>JAAYXS010000324.1 GCA_012515775.1 Phycisphaerae bacterium | reverse complement strand
TCCGGTAAAGCGGGGCGAAGCTCGGCCATGCGGCTGCTGCGACAATGGGCCGAGTTGGCCCGAATATGTGCCGATCCGGTCGATCGGGCCGCGGCCGAACTGGGATTCGGCGCCGTGCTGCACATGGACGGGACGTTCGATGCCGCGTACCAGCGCTATGAGAACGGGTTGGCGATGGCCTATGCGGACGATTCGCCCTACGGGCAAACGTTGGCGGCCAACAGTTTGGCGGATTTGTTCTCATCGCGGCGTTTGCCCCAACAGCCGGTGCTGACCGACGCCCAATTGCGGACATTGGCGCAGCAAGATCTTCGCGCTGCCGTGGCTTGGCTGGAGATCGCCTTGGATCTGGCGAGCGGCTTGGGAGATTTAGCCACCGAAGCGCCATGCGCGAACAAATTGGCGCTCACCTACGAGAGGCTGGGCGAATGGGAGGCGGCGATTGCGATGCACCAGCGCTCGTTGGCCGCTGCGCAGCGGATCGGTGCGCGGCAGAGCGAGGCCGCCGCCTGGCTCTGCCTGGCGCAAGGCTACCAGCGTGCGTCTAAGCCGGCCGAGGCTTTGGCCGCCGCTCAGCGCGCGCTGCCGCTAGCGAATCCGGCTTTGCAACCGATGGTGCGAATTGTGATTGGCGCGGCGTACCGAATTTTAAAGCAGCCCGAAGCGGCTTTGGCAGAGTACGAGCAGGCTTATCGCGAGCTGCGCGAAACGGATGACCTCGGCAGCCAACTGGCATGTGTGACAGGCGTAGCTGACCTGCGAATGCAATTAGGCCGTCGAGCTGAGGCGATCAGCGCTCTTCAGGAGGCCATCGAGATCGCCCATGCGTTGTCTGCGACGCAGGAAGAAGCGAGCTTGCGCGAGCAACTGGCCAATTGGAACCAGAACGTTCCTTAGCTTCGGCCAACCTTGGATCGAGCCATCGGGCAGCCTTGGATCAGCGAACGTTAGAGTGCGAACGAGATAACCGTTGATTCAGCCGCGCATGCGGCCGGGCGTGAAGGGGGGCGGTTTCGCGGGTTCCAGGCGGGTGCCATTGGGTGGGGCGGAGGGCTGTGGCGGAGGCGGATCGGAACCGGTTCCGGTCAAAACCGGCCGGACTTGCGCACATGTGTCCGATTTGTAACTTATTTATTGTCAATCACTTACAAAAAATCAGCCCATCCACGCAAAACCCGCCCCCCTTGTTGGACACCCCCCTGGCGATCTGATATAGTGCGCCCGTGGGTCTTGTACCCGCGGCAAGCACGGATATTACGGCTGTTCTAGCCGTGGCGCACTTCCGAGATCGGCCGGTTTCCGGTTCGATCTCGGAAGTTTTTGTTAGGCCGACTTTGTCGAGCAAGCGCGAGGGCGCGCGGTGATTCAGTCAAGCACATCGGGGCGCGTGGCGGCACTCGAAACGCGCGTGGTGGCCAGTTTTCCTGTATGCCGCGAGCACGTGGCGCTTGAGTTTGTGGCGGATCACTTCCCGCCGTCGACTCCAGGACAATTCTTACAGGTGCAATGTGCTGGTTGCGCGAGCGGCTCGCCAAGCTCAGCGCGCTGGTCGCAAGGACCGGCTCCGGCGCGTTCCGCGGCGGATCAGCCATTCCTGCGACGCCCGTTCAGCATCGCGGATCGATGGACCGACGCCGCTGGTGGCGTCCATCTCGCGGTCATTTCGCGGACGGTGGGGCGTGGAACGGCGTGGCTCGAGAGCTTGCGGCCCGGCGATACGCTCAACGTCACCGGTCCCTTAGGGCGAGGTTTCCGAATTCCGGAGCAGGACGTGCCATTGGTTTTGATTGGCGGAGGCGTCGGGATTCCGCCAATGCTCTACTTGGCCCGGCGCCTGCACGCACTCGGGCGTCGCGAGGTCTGCATAATTTTCGGAGCCACAACGCGTGATCTGCTGCCAGTAGCACTACGTAGCGAGCCTCCGCGGGACGGCGGTGCAGCGCCTTGCGTCGTTTTGCCCGGCCGGGCTGAGTTTTTGGCGATGGTTACATCCGACGACGGCTCGGTGGGCATGCGCGGAGTCGTTACCGACGCGCTGGCGGCGTGGCACAGTCGACGGGGCGGCGCTTCTGCCGAAGTTCGCGGGCAGGTCTTTGCGTGTGGCCCGGAGGGAATGTTGAAGGCGGTTGCCGCGCTGACTCGCAGATTGGGCCTGGCGTGTCAGGTTTGCATCGAGCGAACCATGGGATGCGGTTTGGGCACGTGCCTTTCCTGCGTTGTCCCGCGGCGCGATCCGGGCCGACCCAGCGGTTGGTCGTGGGCTTTGGCATGCAGCGATGGGCCGGTATTTGACCGGGATGAGCTGCTCGATTACGACTTACCATCGACCGCATAATGGGGTGGACCGCGTGGAGAAGTCCTGATGCGACCGAACGCCGTTCGACTCGCCTGGTTGTGTCTT
>JAAYXS010000323.1 GCA_012515775.1 Phycisphaerae bacterium | reverse complement strand
TTGCGTTCCTTCAAAGCGGCCCGACCAGAAGTAGCCGATTTCCGGAACAATGGCGGAGCGGCCGTCGGAGCGCGGATTGTTTCCTATGTAGAAGTTGATGCCACCGCTGGAGGCTATGCCGACCCATTCGCCGCCCACCACCCGGTTTCTTACGGTCACTGCCGAAACGGGCAGGGCGGCGGCCGCCAGCAACAGTGTGGCCCACAACCAGCGGCGCGGCGTACGCCGGCTCCGATTTTGCGGCCATAGCCAAAGTGCGATCAGCAATGCCGGCGCGATGATCAGAATATTGGCCCGGGTGATCGCGGACAGCCCCCAAGCCAACCCCGCCGCCAGAAATAGCGGCCAGGAGCCCTTTTGCGCGCCGCGCACGAAGAGCAGCATCATCAGGACGTCAAGCAATACTTCCAGGCTGGCCGTTTGGAGCTGGTTATCAAAAAAGATCATGGGCCAGTAGAGCGCCGCGATGAGTCCGGCGAGCAGCCCGACTGCTGGTCCCGCCAATGCCAGGGCCAGCCGCGCGATCAGGTAGCAGCTAAACGTGCCCAGCAGACACCCCAGCAAGCGCGCCGCCAGCGGATTGGGGCCGACAATCGCGTACAGCGCCCCGAGCAGGTAGTAGTAGAGCGGCGCGCGAAAGCACGGCGCGGCCCCCACGCCCTGGCCGGTGGCGACCGCCTGGGCCAGCTCATGATGAGTTTGTTCGTCCAGGGTCGGGTGGCTGAAGAACGGGTTGTTCGCTGATTGACCCCACCAAAACGCCAGCCGTAGCCCGAACGCCGCCAGCACGATGAGCGCCAGCGCCCAGGTGTGGGCACGTTTCCAGCTCTCAGACGGCACTGCCGCGTCCGGCGAAGAACTCGGCCGGGCCCGTCGCGCGCTGACCATTCGATTCTCCTGCGGCTCGTTCAAAGGCTAGTGGTAATAACACGGGCGGGCCGCCCATGCCACATCCTCTGCCCAGGCCACAGTTCTGAGGCGGGCTTCGGCTGTGCCGCCTAATGGGGCTACTTCGCCAGCCTGGCTTCGATCCAGTCGCACAGCGGATCCAGCCCCTCGCCGCGCAGCGAACTGACGCCCCAGATCGGACGGCTATTATCGATCGCGTCGCGGAGTTGGCGGATGGTCGTATCCGCTCCCGGCAAGTCGGCCTTGTTTACTACGAACCCAGTGGCGATCTCGACCACGCCGGCCTTGGCGAACTGCACTGCATCGCCTGCGCCCGGCATGACCAGCAGCAGAACCTCATCTGCCAGCTTGCGGACTTCCGTGTCGTTTTGCCCGGCTCCGACCGTCTCGATCAGCACGATGGGGTAACCCGCCGCCGTCAGCAGCCGCGAAATCTCTTCACAATGCGGCCCCAGCCCGCCGCTCTGGCCGGCCGAGGACAAGCTGCGGACGAACAGCCCTTCCCGCGGTTCGGCTGACATCATTCGCAGCCGGTCGCCCAGCAGCGAGCCGCCGGTGATGGGGCTGGTCGGATCGATCGCGACGACGCCCACCTTGTGATTACGCTCGAGCAGCGCCCCGGCCAGCCGCCCGATCAGCGTGCTCTTGCCCACGCCTGCGGAGCCGGTAATACCGATGCGGACCGTTGGCGAATCAGGGGTCTGCAGACGATTAAGTCCTGCCCCGCGGCCGGCGGCGACCCAACTCATGGCGCGGGCCAGTCCGGCCGGCGTGCTTATGTCAGGCGGATTTTTCTCTGCGTCGCGCCGTGCGCGGCAGCGTCCCGCCAACTCGCGGATGGATTCGATAATGGCGTTCATCGGCGTGCCCGGATTAAACACGCCGTCGATGCCCTGTTCCCGCAGGGCCTTGCCATCCTCTTCGGGGATGATGCCGCCCACGATGAGCGGCATGTCCGGCACGCCCGCCAAACGGCACAGCCGCTGCACCTGGGGCATGATGGTCATGTGGGCCGCCGAGAGCAGGCTCACGCCCAAGACGTCCACATCCTCCTGAATCGCGGCCTGCACCGTGGAGCCGGGGCTTTGCCACAGGCCGGTATAAATGACGTCCATGCCCGCGTCGCGCAAGTTGCGCACGATCAATTTGGCCCCACGGTCGTGCCCGTCGAGGCCAATCTTCGAAATCAGTACGCGAATCGGCCGATCCATTGCTTCTCCAATGTTAGAGGCCGCGCGCCAAGACTCTGGGTTGACCCAAAATGACATAACCCGGCGGCCGCGTCAAAACCCGTACTGTATCAGGCGCAACGTGGATGACAACC
>JAAYXS010000322.1 GCA_012515775.1 Phycisphaerae bacterium | reverse complement strand
CGTGGTGCAATGCGTGGATCCCGGCGGCGCTGTACGTGCTGGCGCGCGTGGCTTGGGGGCGCGGCACGGCTTTGCTGGCGCTGGCGACGGTGCTGCTGGGCTCATACTGGTGGTACACGCACGTCGCGGCGCCGATTCCCGGCATTCAGGCGGTCACGCTGATGCTGCTGGTGCTGCTCGGCTGGCACCTGAGCGTGACCGCCGGCCGCGCGTACGCTTGGGCGGCGATTTCGGGCGTAACGCTGGCGCTAGCCACCTGGTATCACCCGATGTGCGGTATTCTCCCAGCATTTACGATCGCGTTGCAGGTGCTCTACGACGCACTGCGCCCGCGCAAGCGCCGCCAACGGCTGCTGGGGCGCATGCTGGTCGTGGCTGGCACAGCGTTAGTGCTCACGCTGCCGCTCATTGTGCACATGCTCGCGGTCCACGCCGAAAATCCGCGACTGCTGGAATACATGGCGGCGGAAGTTGCGCGCCCACCGTTCTATGCGCATGCCTACACCCCGCTGGTCGTCCCCGCCTTTCTCGTGGGGGTGTGGGTCATCTTGCGACACGCGCCCCAGACATTTTGGGCGGTGGCCTATTTACTTGTCGCGCTGCTGCTCCAAATCCCGGCTTACCTGGCGCCTTACCTGGGCCTGGACGCACCTTTTTTGCTTCCGCACGAGGCGCAGTGGCACATGCAAATAGCGGAAGGGCTATGTGCGGCCGTGGCGATCATGTGGCTGGCGCGACAACTGGCGCAGGCCGCCAGGCGTCCGCGTCTGGTCCCGGCGGCGGCGATCGTGTCGGGGGCGTTGGCTGTTGGGCCGGCAATGTGGCACCTAGCGCCGGACGACAGCTATTTTGTCAGCGTCCCCCAGCTCCAAGAGCAAACGCGGCAAGTGCGGGCCTGGATTCAAATGCACACCGCGCTCGAAGACACGATCGCCTGCGATCCTGAACTGGGATACAAAGTCGTGTCGGGCCTGACTGGACGCAAGTGCATCGCCGTTCCGATCGGGCAGATGAACCCCGCGCCGGATGTGCGGCAGCGGCACGAAGTGTTGCACGCGCTTCTGTCGGCGAAAGAACTTGCAGCGGCGGCCGAAACGGCCCGGAAATATGGCGCGCGTTACCTGCTTTTCCAGACGACAGAAGGCGGCGCGGCGGCCGTCGAACCTTGGGACGCATGCCCGGCGCTGGAGCGCTGCTTTACCGCGGACGATGGCAGCGCCGTCATATACCGCATCCGGGCGGAGGAGTCGCCGTGAGGCCGACACGCGCCGCTATACTGGTGGCATGGGGCGCTTTGATCGTGCCGAGTTGGTTCGTCGGCTCCGAGTGGGCCTGGGAGGATGAGCTCAAATATCTCGGTGCGATTTTGGCGGCGCTGCTGGTGCTGATGGTGCGCGAGCTGCGGCGCGAGCGGCAGATGTGAGGCGCGTGGCCGCTCTGGCGTGTCGCACTATACTCGTCGCATGAGGTGTGTTGGGGCCGAGATTTCTATGTCCGGCGTGCGAGTGTCCGGCGTTCGGGCCATTCAGTTCGCTTTGCTGATGGCGGCAACTTTGCTCACGGGTTGCTCGGCGTTCCAAGCTAACCCGTTCGAAATCCAGCCTACGTTCCGCGATCTGGCGTATGGTGACCATCCACGTCAGAAACTCGATTTGTATTTGCCGCGTGACGGCGGCCAGCCGCGCCCGGTCATAGTCTGGATTCACGGAGGACGCTGGAGCGGCGGCGAGAAATACCCGGCTTATCCTGCGGAAATCTTGACCGAGGCGGGTTTTGCAGTTGCGAGCATTGGCTATCGGCTCAGCGGCGAGGCTGCGTT
>JAAYXS010000321.1 GCA_012515775.1 Phycisphaerae bacterium | reverse complement strand
TCGCGTACCGGCGGCGAGGGGCGATTCACCGGCTTAGGCCTCCATG
Organism: Phycisphaerae bacterium; assembly: GCA_012515775.1. Lineage (GTDB taxonomy): Bacteria > Planctomycetota > Phycisphaerae > UBA1845 > Fen-1342 > JAAYXS01. Next base: position 1,543 of record JAAYXS010000321.1, on the reverse strand, counting down.
CCCGAACCGGCAAACCGGACGAGGGCCTCCTGCCCGCGCCAAGCCGCCTCGGCCGCTGGGTATCGGCGCCCTCCATGGCAGCCGAGAAGGGCAGCGGGGATACAAACGCTGCCGGCGCTGTTATCGTCTCATCAGGGCCGCGCGACGTAGTTTTGGGCCGAGCAATAGTTCTCAGACCGGCGTTCTGCGCAAGGATTGCGCTCATCATTCGTTCGGCGCGGGCCCGCACGGCGAGCAGCGGTTGACGGGGGCGGGTGCGCCAGCAGGCCCAACCAGCGCTCCTGCAAACCTGACAATGGCGCTCAAGGAGGCGCACCGGCGCACATTCCGATCGGCCGGCCGGCTGGCGGTCGTTGCACGCTCCTAACATTTGCCGAACTGTGGGACGCGCGTGCGCCCCAACCGGATGAAGTTCGCCGTCTTCGGCAAGTGAGAGGTGTTCGAATGGCCACAATGTTCCAGACGCTCGCGTCGCCTTTGGAAATTCCGGCAGTGGAGGGCAAAATCATCAAGCTCGACCGGCTGACGCAGTCGATGCGCGGCACCGTCATGGGGACAAAGGTGTTGCGCATACAGAGCAATTCGAACGATATTCTGCCCAACATGTGCTGCAAAGAACTCAATGATCTGCGCTGGCCCGAACATCAGCCGCAGGGTGAGCGCGGGCAATCCGTGGTAATCGACATCAGCGGAAACGAGCCCCTGATTTCGGTATGGGTGGCGTACCGGTATGTGGACTAGCGGTTTTCCGAAATAGTGGCGGCCGGGGCCGCCTTTCGGCGTTCCCCGGCCGTCACTGCAGCAACCCGGCCTCCCTGGACCAACTGCCGGCGGGTATCACCGCGCCCAAGGCGCGACGTTTTCATTATCCAAGTTGGGCGGAAAGCAGCCCGCCCTGCATTATCAGGCGCGGCAACGGTCCAAGTACGACCGGCCGCCGCCAAGTGCCCACTCTAACCGGCCCGGAACGGACTTGCAATAGCAATTGAAGTTTCCTTTTCCGTCGTGCCCTACCGGCGACGCATATCTTGCACGAAGTAGCCGCTTTTCCGTATATTCGGTGGATTATGAGCCGGGTCGCCTCCCAGCGTGAAACCATCGATTTTGCCGCTGAAGCCGAGAGCGTGGTTTGCCGCCTGCGCGACTCCATGGCGGACGTCATTGCCCGCGTTCCAGGGCTGACCTATCGGCGGCCGAATGACTTGGCGGCCGATCTCGGCCTGGCCACCAAGTTGGCCTGGAAAATTGGACGCTGCCTGGACGTGGCCGACCCGTTCGCGTCGGCGCAGTTTGTCCCGGGACCGACCGGAATGCGCGCTTTCCTGCGCGCCGCCCAGCGACGCGGTGTGCCCAAGCCCGCCCTCGATGTGGTCCGCCAGGCGTACGAGGACTTCCGCAAGCTCGTGCGGACTCACGGCGGAACGCGCAAATCCTTCGACATGCTTGCGGCCGGTCTGGCCGGGACCGATCAGATGCGGGCAGACCTGGAACATCGCCGGCTGGCGTTCGAGGGCAACAGCTACATATGGGGCGTGCGGGCCCG
>JAAYXS010000320.1 GCA_012515775.1 Phycisphaerae bacterium | reverse complement strand
TACCTCTTCCCCGTAGGGAATAAGTATTCTGGCGCTGCCGACGGGCAGAGCCGGCTGGCCTGGCTGTCCGCCGTTCGGCGCATCCGGCAGGCTGATACGGTCGTACACCACACCGGCGATGTTGACCTGCGACACGGTGGGTGGTGCAAACGTGTAATCGAGAACCAAATCAGCCGCCCCGGCCAGGGGGACCAGGCAGCCCACAACTACCGCCAATCCGATCAAATGTCGGTTTAGCATGCCACTCTCCTTATGCTGTGCCTCATTCAGGAAGAAAAAAGAAATCGGTCAGTGCCTCACACAGTAGGACGTCTGGTTAGCCGCTGTCCTCCTCCCCCAACCCGGCGAGCCTTTTGGTGTGCCGCAGAGCTCGGCGCAATCTCTCCCTCGCTCGCCGACGACTATCCGGCCCGCGGCGCTCCACGAGCGCCGCTTTGAGCGACGCCAACCCAAAAGGCCGGCGGAACAAGAGGCATTATACACTTGAACCCCCCCAACTACGCAATAGTAACTTAAGTGCAGTCGCCACAAACACTTACGCGACCTATCCGCCACGCGCCGGCGTCTTCCGGCGCGGTGTGCGGTCCTTCCGGCATATCGGGCGTTCCACTGCCTGGTCTCGACCTGCTCACGTGTTCCGCGTAGAAATTCGCATGTGTCCGAGGCCGTTACGTGCGGGGTCGTTGTTGGAGAACGAACATGCCGTCTGCTTACGAACAACTGCTCGAGCGCTATAAAGAAGTTCACGCCGTGCGATCCGTAGTACAACTGCTCGAATGCGACCTGCAAACCTTCATGCCGCCACAAGGCGCCGGCTATCGGTCCACCCAGATCGGCGTTGTGGCTGCCGTAGCTCACCAGAAATTGGTCAGCCCTGAACTGGCCGAGCTGCTCCAGCAGGCAGAAGTCCAGAGCGATCGTTCCGATCCGGCAGTCGCGACCAACCTGCGGGAAATTCGCCGCGATCGCGACCGTGCCGCCAAAGTGCCGACGGCGCTGGTTCAGCAGATCGCCAGCGCTACGGCCCTGGCGGTGGAAGCATGGAAAGTCGCACGGGCGCAATCTGATTTCGCGCATCTCGCCCCGCATCTGGAGCATCTGCTGGACCTGGAGCGTCAGGTCGCCGAGCACCTGGGCTGGCAAACCGAACCGTACGACGCCCTGATAGATCAATATGAACCCGATGCCCGGGCCGCCGATATCCAGCAGCTCTTCGAAAGCCTAAAGCGCGAACTCGTGCCGTTGGTATCCGCCATTACCAGCGCCCGCCGCCAACCCAACACGGCGCTTTTGCAAATGCCGGCCCCCATCGAGAAACAAACCGCCTTTAACCACACCGTCGCCGCCGCCATGGGGTTCGATTTCAATGCCGGCCGCATGGACGTCTCCATGCACCCCTTCTGCGCCGGCCTCTGCCCCGGCGATGTGCGTATGACTACACGCTACGAGGAACGTGCCCCGGCGGTCTCGCTTTTTAGTGTAATGCACGAAACCGGCCACGGCCTGTACGAACAGGGCCTGGACCCGGCACATACCGGCACGCCGTTGGGCGATGTTGTTTCCCTCGGCATTCACGAATCCCAGTCGCGGCTCTGGGAAAACATGGTCGGGCGCAGCCGCCCCTTCTGGCAGTACTTCTATCCCAAATTCCAGGCCGAATTCTCCGCCTGGCGCGACGTGTCCCTGGAGGATTGGCTGTTCGCAATCAACGCGGTGCAGCCCTCGTTCATACGTGTGGACGCGGACGAGGTCACCTACGGCTTGCACGTCATGTTGCGCTTCGACCTCGAACGGCAAATGCTATCGGGCAGTCTGGCGGTCAAAGATCTTCCCGAGGCCTGGAATGAGGGGTTGCGGCAACTGCTGGGCATCACGCCGCCCAGCGACGCTGAGGGTTGCCTCCAGGATGTGCACTGGAGCGCCGGTCTTTGGGGATATTTCCCGACGTACACGCTGGGCAACCTTTACGCCGCCCAGTTTTTCGCCGCGGCGAACCAGGCCATTCCCGACCTTGACGAGCGCATCGCCCGCGGCGACTTGCGCACCTTGCTGGATTGGCTACGCGCGAATATTCACCGCCACGGGAAACGCTACCGCGCCCCCGAGCTGGTCGAACTGGTCACCGGCCAGCCCCTCTCTCCCCAGCCCTACATCGAGTATCTCAAGCGCAAGTACCGGTCGCTGTACGGACTATGAACGGCGCTACTCATCGCGCCGGCGCGGGCGTTTGCGATTCTCCACGATCGCCGCCACCCGCCGGATGTGCTCCGGCCCCGTTCCGCAGCAGCCCCCGATAATGTTCGCCCCGGCCTCAATCAGTGTCGGCACTACGGCCGCAAACTCGTCCGGCGGCTGCCGGTACACCGGGCGCCCGTCCTCCAGATCCGGCAGACCCGCGTTCGGCTTGACCCACAGCGGCAGCTTGGTCGCCCCGCGCAGGGCCACGACAGCCGGCAAGACATTCGCCGCGCCCCCGCCGCAGTTGCACCCGACCACCGCCGCGCCGGCTTCTTCCAGCGCTACCGCGCAGTCCTCCGCCGCCGCCCCCATGATCGTCCGCGTACGTTGTGGGCCGGAATCAAAAGACAGGCTGGCAATTACCGGCAGGCCGGTGGCTTGGGCTGCCCGCAATGCAACCAAAATCTCCGCCAGCTCCGAGAACGTCTCGAGCACTATCACGTCCACGCCGCCTTCGGCCAGGGCTCGCGCGTGCTCATCAAAGACAATTGTCAGCTCGGCTTCAGTCGCCTCGTGCACCACCAGAATTTTCCCGCTCGGGCCAATTGAGCCGGCTACGAGCGCTCCGCTGCCGTCAACTGCCTGGCGGGCCAGCCGGGCGCCGGCCTCGTTCAGCTCCGCCACCGTCGTTTTGACTCCACGCCGGGCAATGGCGTACCGGTTCGCAGCAAAAGTGTTCGTGGTGATGAATCGCGCCCCGGCCTCCACGTACTCTCGTCCCAGCCTGACTACCACTTCTGGATGTGTCAGGTTGGCCATTTCCGGCAATTCGCCCATCGGTACCCCGCGTTCCCAAAGCTGAGTGGACCACCCGCCATCCGCGACAGTCACTGTATCTTTGAGCACCGACAGGTCCGTCGTCACGTCTTCTCCTCGGCCAAATCGCAGTTGTCTGCCAGAATCCTGCTCAACCGGGCCGCAATGTCCGCCAACTCGCCGGGACCTTCGTACGTTAGCGGGCCGGCATAGGCGACCTTGCGCAGCGCCGCAATAACCGCCGGCCACTCGACACTGCCTTCGCCAAGCGGGCAAAAACCCGCCGCGCCGGGCCGTCGCAAATCATAGTCTTTCACGTGTACGCGCGCCAGTCGCCTTCCCAGCAGCTCGATCCAGTCCTCCGGATACCCGTACGCCAGTACGTTGCCGACGTCCAGATAGGCCGCAACACATGGCGAGTTGACGCGATCAATCAACTCGACCACCTCCAGCGGAGATACCAAAAAGCGATTCCAGACATTCTCAATCGCGATCACCACGCCCCGATCTTCGGCGTCAAACCGCAGCGTCAGCAATGCTTCGTATGTCCGGTTCAGCGCGTCCGCGTACGCCACCCGGCGCCGCGGCTCATCAGCCCGCCCGACCACCGCTGGCACGACCAGTATCGCCCCCGCCCGCGCCGCGGCCGCACGATCCAGCATCCGCACGGTCATATCCATGGCTCGCGCCCGCTCGGCCTGCTCCGCGGCCCCGTAATTGACCCGCCAGAAGAAATCAGTAGCCAGGCTGGTGATGCTCACGCCGAGCGACGCGGCTTGATCCGCCAGACTTTGAAACTCGGCCAGAGCCGTATCAAACGAAAGCGGCCCATTTTCGCCGAGCACCAACTCGATTCCGCCAAACCCCGCGCGGGCCACCGCCGCCACCTGCTCCGCCGGCGGCAGATCTT
>JAAYXS010000319.1 GCA_012515775.1 Phycisphaerae bacterium | reverse complement strand
AGCGGGTCGACGGCCAGACTCAGGCCGGCGGCGCTGATCGCGTCCATGTCGATCACGTTCCGCAGATCCTGCACGTAAGGCGTGATGAGGTCCGTTTCGTGCGTGGTGTCCGCTTTCATGGCGGCGGCCAGCGGCAGGCGTTTGACGCCGGCGTTGTTTTGCCGCAGCAACTGGTTGGCGCGCTCTTCGATGCAGCGCGTCACGCTGGTGTCGGCCGGGCCGCCATCCGGCGGGTTGTACTTGAAGCCGCCGTCTTCGGGCGGGTTATGCGAAGGCGTCACGACGATGCCGTCGGCCAGGTGTTCCTGGCGGCCGCGGTTATGGGCGAGGATGGCCCGCGAAATGACCGGCGTGGGCGTCACGCCGTCGTCGCGCTGGATGATGGTTTCGACGCCGTTGGCCGCCAGGACCTCCAGCGCGGTGCGTTGGGCCGGGCCGGAGAGGGCGTGCGTGTCCTTGCCCATGTAGAGCGGGCCGTCGATTCCCTGGCTGCGGCGGTAATCGCAAATGGCCTGCGTGATGGCGCAGATGTGCGCCTCGGTGAACGTGCCGCGCAACGGCGAGCCGCGGTGGCCGCTGGTTCCGAAGATGACCAGTTGATTGGGATCGCCTAAGTCGGGCTTGCGCTCGTAGTAGTCTCGTTCGAGAGCGGCCAGGTCCACGAGAAGTTGCTTCGGGGCAGGCTTACCTGCGAGGGTCGAAATCGCCATAGTCTCTTTCCGCTGCTGATTCTCCGATTCACCGTGCGTTCCAGTCATCTAAGGATATCGGCCGACAGGCGGGAGACGAAGGAGACGATAGGCGGAAGACGAGCGAGACCGAGGCGGAAGAACGAGACGAGGGCGGAGGACGAAGGAGGCGGAGGCGGAAGAGGAAGGGGACGAGAGGCGGAAGTGAAGCAGACGGCGGGTGTTTTGCCGGTCATGGGGCGGCACCGCGAAGCGGTTGGCGTGTCGCGTTTACGTGCCCGTTCGACCGTACAAGGCCGCTTTTGGCCGAGCCGAGCGACCGAGCACCGGTTCGATCCACCGATCCGAGCCCGAAGCGCAGCGAGGGAAAAGGTAGCGTCGGCCCCCCGTGGCCGACGTAGCGCGCCGACCGCACACCGATCCGAGCCCGAAGCGCAGCGAGGGCAAGCCATTGATCCGAGCCCGAAGCGCCAGCGAGGGCAATCGATCGAGGGATCAAGAAGTGTAAAAGCAGAGCCGGGGCGTGCCGCCCCGGATTGATGCCAACCCGCCGCAATTCGCTTTATGCGAGCAGAGCCGAGGCGTACCGCCCCGGAATACCGCCAAGAACCTTCCATCCGTGCGGTTGGCGCCGCGCTTCTCGCGTGCCGCCCCGGAATGCCGCCAACCCGTCGCAATTCGCTTTATGCGAGCAGAGCCGGGGCGTGCCGCCCCGGAATGCCACCAACTACCTTTCATACGCGCAGTCGTCCCCCCTCGCGCCTGCCCGTGACAACCCTCCATCTGCAGGTGTCCACCCCCCGCCCGCATGCCGTCCCAAAAAGGTCGCTTACCCGACAATCGATTTCGCACGCGCTCCGGCGGGCGTTCTCTCCCCCACCCCGCGCTGCACGCCCGGGACTGGGCCGTTTCGCGCCGGTCTGATCTGTGTCAATCTGTGCAATCTGTGGAGGT
>JAAYXS010000318.1 GCA_012515775.1 Phycisphaerae bacterium | reverse complement strand
TCCGTCCAGTGGGTCGCCCATGATTCAACATACACATGCGCAAACGGCCCAAACTGCTGACGTACTCCACGGCGTACGCCAGCACGTGCTGTGGCTGCTGGACGGCGGCAACGCTCACCTGGAATTCGACGCCGCGGTGGACGGGCTGCCGGTCAAGCTACGGGGCGCCAAACCCATTAACGTGCCGTATTCGCCTTGGCGGCTGGTCGAACACATGCGTCTGTCACAGTGGGACATTTTGGAATTCTGCCGCAATCCGCGCCACGTCTCACCCGAGTGGCCGGAAGGCTATTGGCCCCAGTCCGACGCGCCGCCCGACGAACGGGCCTGGGACGCCAGCTTGCGCGAATTTCGCGACGATCTGGCCGCGATGCGCGCGCTGATCAAAAACCCCCAGGCCGATTTGCTTGCACCACTGCCGCACGGTGAGGGACAGACGCTCTTGCGCGAAGCGCTGCTGCTGGCCGATCACAACGCGTATCACCTGGGGCAACTCGTGACCGTCCGCCGGGCTTTGGGCGCTTGGCCCGAAGAATAGCTGGCCGCAGGCAATTAAGCACAAACGCGCTGGCCGTCCTGCAAGCGCGTGCACATTCACGCGGCGGCTCGTTCGGCCGGATCAGCACGCGTCAGCTCACTCGGCGCTGCTCGCTGTCCGCGAGACCCAGTGTCAAACATAGCACGACGCGATCGTCATCAAACGCATTCGCCAGGCCGTCGCCCCATCTCAACCGGCACGTAATCCCATTCCGAAAACGCTGCGCGTGGCCATTGTGCGCACGCGTTTGGCCGGCACGCAGGGCCGCGTCGCGCTCACACGCCGGACTCGCAAGCGAAGGTTGACCTTCCCGCGTATTACGCGAAACTACACAGCACGTGGCCGAAGGACGCAAAAAACGCGGGGCTTACAAACGGGGGCGGTGAGGATCATTACCAGAGACATGAACGAGTCTGATGCACGAAAGGAACACAAACCGAAGATTTTCTCTGCTGATCCAATCAAACAAGCGGGCCCGGCCCCCTGGTCGGCCCGGCGGCGGCGCCCGAACCTGCTGGTGCTCGGAGCATCGGGGCATGTGGCCAGGGCGTTTCTGCGACGCTTGGGCGGACGCCGAGATCTCTTTAATGAAGTAGTCCTTCTCGACCGCAACGAGCAGGTCCTGGAGAACCGGTTTCTGGAGCATTCGCGCCTGCGGTACACCTTTGTACACCATGATCTTCGGTTCAGAGATCATGACACGGACTATGTGCGGTTACTGCAACAACGCCAGATTGACATCGTCCTCGACCTGACGGATCTGGACACGATGCCGGTGTTTCAAGCCACGGATGCCGCAGGCGTCCGCTATATCAACACCGCGCTGAATGATGCCAACGCCGGGGTGCACGAGATGCTGGCCAGAATCCATCCGGTCCGGCAACGGCCGCGACGTGCGCCGCACATCATCAGCAGCGGCATGAATCCCGGGGCGGTAAACATTTGGGTGATGCACGGCGTGCGGAATTACGGCGTGCCGCGCGAGATCATCCATTTTGAGTACGACAGTTCCATGTCCTTTGACCGCTGGCGTCCGCTCATCACCTGGTCGCGCCGCGAGTTCCTCACCGAGACCGTCTGGGAGCCGACCGGCCAGGTCGACCATGGCCGGGTGCGAGTCTTCGACAGCAACGCACTGGCAAACCGCGTGAATCTGGGGCCGATCATGGAACCGGTCCATAAGCTGCCATCTTACCCGCGCGGCTTTCTCGTCCTGCACGAGGAGAATATCAAGCTGGCCCAGAAGTTCGGCATCTCCTCGAAATACATCTATGCCCTGCACCCCAAGACCATGGATTTCCTGGTGCGACGCTGGCGTGAGCGCAGCACCGTCCTCATCAGCGATCTCGAAGTAGGCGATAACACCTCCACTCCCTTGACCGGCAGCGATACGATCGGCGTCTGCCTGCAGTATCCACGAAAGCGCGTCTATTACCTGCACAGCCTGTCGAACCAGTCCGTCGTGGGCACTAACGCAACTTGCGCGCAGGTCGCCATCGGCGTCTGGGCGGCCCTGACGACCATGCTCACCGAACCACTCCAGTCGCGCATCTATTTCCCAACCGATCTATACGGCACGATCTATCCGCACGTCCTGTTCTCAAACCAGCGCGTCGAGCTATTCGAGTGCGGCTGGTACAACAAGACCTGGACCGTGCTGAAACACATTCCCGAATTGCACCCGCGCCTTTCGCGCGGCAAGGAGCAGTCGATCATCTAGGAGATTTGCTTCATTGACCGGCGCCGGAGCGCGGCTATAATTCGTTAGTTGACGATGTGAGAAATCGTTCCGTGAAATCGTTTTTGGCCATTACGAGAGCCCTGTCCGACGAAACCCGCGTACGGGCACTGCTGGCCCTGCGGCAAGGTGAACTGTGCCTGTGCCAGATCATCAGCCTGCTGGGCATGGCGCCTTCCACCGTCTCCAAACACATGGACCTGCTTTATCAGGCCGGGCTAGTCGAGCGTCGCAAGCAGGGGAAATGGCACTACTTTCGGCTCGCGGGACGCGAAGCGCCCGCTGCGGCACAGAAGGCGATTCGCTGGGCCTTGGATGCCTTGGCAAAAGAGCCCCTGGTCAAGGCCGACACCAGGCAACTCTGCTGCATCCGCAAAAAGAATCTGGAAGAGGTAAGCGCGTGTTACCGCGGAAACTGAGGTTGCCGCCTGCATGCGAGCGCTGCCCGAAACCATAAGCAAGGAAAACAGACAGGAGTCACACATGGGCTGCTGCGACAACAAGAATGCTCCGTCCAGTTGCTGCTCTCCAACGCACGACGTGCGCGAACAGGTCCGCGACGGTTATGCAAAGATCGCCCAGACCGGCTCACTGGCCACGGCCGCAGGCGCCCAGCGCGGCGCGTGCTGTGGTCCCGCGTTGTCGGCTGACGAACTGGCCGTGCAGATCGGCTACTCCGCCGACCAGATTCGCCATCTGCCCGAAGGGGCCAACATGGGCCTTTCGTGCGGCAATCCCACAGCCATCGCCGCCCTCAAGCCCGGCCAAGTCGTCTTGGATCTGGGATCGGGCGGCGGCTTTGACGTGTTTCTGGCGGGGCCGAAGGTGGGTGCTGCCGGCCGCGTCATTGGTGTGGACATGACGCCGGAAATGCTCACCAAGGCCCGGCGCAACATAGCCGTCTACACCCAGAACACCGGCCTGGAGAACGTGGAGTTCCGCTTGGGCGAGATCGAGCACCTGCCCGCGGCGGACGCCAGCGTGGACGTGGTCATTTCCAACTGTGTGATCAACCTTTCGCCCGACAAGCCGCAGGTGTGGCGCGAGATCGCCCGCGTGCTTCGGCCGGGCGGCCGCGTAGCCGTGTCCGACATGGCCCTGCTGCGTCCGCTGCCGCCGGAGATCAGCGGGCTATTCGAAGCCTTAATAGGCTGTGTGGCCGGGGCGGTGCTTCTTGATGAGTACCGGCAAATGATGCTTGCGGCCGGATTGACCGAGGTCGTCATTTGGCCCAAGCCTGAATATGTAGCGGCGCTGACAAGCTTCAAAGACCCGCTCTACCACAGGATTGAAGAAGCGCTTCCTGCTGGTACGGCGGTTGGTGATTTCGTCACCAGCATCGACGTGACTGCAACCAAACCGCTCGCCGGCAGTGATGTGACCGAGCCGCTCCCGGCAGTGATGTGACCAAGCCGTTGAACGGCAGCACGTGACGGCAACCAAGCCGCCCACCGGCACCGATGTGACTGCGGCCAAACCGTGACCCTCGGAGCCGCCCATGGTTCTCGGCGCGAAGATTTCGACG
>JAAYXS010000043.1 GCA_012515775.1 Phycisphaerae bacterium | reverse complement strand
TTTGGGGGGCGGCGTGGGCGCTGTATGCCGGTTTTTGCGCCGGCGCAGCGCACGGCGCAAGCCTGACTGCCGGTACCCCGCGCTCGAATGACGACGCGACGCTCGCGATCCCGATTGTCCTGACGCCGTTTTCGGGGGAACAGGTGGCCGCGCTCCAGTTTGATGCCGGTTTTGATCCCAGGGGGTTGGCCCTAGCGGGCGAATCGGGCGCGTCTTTGGGCGCAGCCGCGCAGGCGGCCGATAAGTCCGTACATGCGGCGCGAATCCGGCCGGGCCAGCTCCGGGTCATCATTGCGGGCCTCAACCAGAATGTGATTGAACATGGCGAAGTTGCCGTGTTGCACTTTCAACGGAGGGAATCCTCCGGGGACCCCGCCGGCCTGGTTTCACTGACCAACGTGGTGCTATCGGACCCAACGGGGCTGGAAGTGCCTGCGCGTGCATCTGGCGGAGACAGCGCGGGCTTCACGGCAAGTTCTCCGGGAACCGGGGCCGTGGCGGGCTCTGAACGGGCGCAGGAGGCTTCGCGTTCCGGCGTGGTTCTGGTGGCGGCCGTTCTCGCGGCTGCGGGTGCCGGCTGGTGGTATCTGGGGTCTCGCAGGACCGGAAACCGCCGGAGGAGCCGGCCATGAGATGGCGTGCCCCAGTCGGCTGCGTCGCATTGGCGGCCGCCATGATGGTCGTGGTGCTCGAGTCCGCTTTTGGGGCGGCCCTGCTCGATCTGGGTCGTGTCCGGCGCGAAGGCGAATACATCGCGATTCCGGTGGAGTTTACCCCGGACGCCGTCGCCGGTACCGCGGGTCTGCAATTTGATTTGCGGTACGACCCGGCACAGTTCCAGGTGGAAACCGTGGGGGCGGCGTATTCGGCAGTCCAGAGCGCCAAAGGCGTAACGTGGAGCGAACCGGCTCCCGGCCAGCTTCGTGTGCTGGTTGCGGGCATGAATCAGAGCCTGATGCCCCAAGGGACCGTTGCCTCGGTGTATCTGATTCCGGTGTCGGTCTCCTTCGATTCCGAGCCCTGCGAGTTTACTGCGGGCATCGCTTCGGGACCGTTCGGAGAGGATGTGCCTCTTGCGGTGCCCATGGCTCAGGAGGAGGAAACCGCCTCCGGGGATACGTCCGCGAAAACCGGCAATGACGGCGCCGGCGCGCTGCCTGAACCCGCCTCGAAACCGGAGCTTGCGGGTCGGGAAGCCCTTTCCGCCGAGGCCGTGCGGGATTCCTCCCAGTCACTGGAGAGCGCCGCATATGCGACGCCCGGTCCGACGGGAGGGCATCTTGACGGTGCCGCTGAGGAACGCGACGAAACCGTGTCTGGCGGCGTCTATCGTGGCGGAGTCGGATACGGCGGGGAGCCGTTGCCGCCGCGACAAGAGGGAGCGGTCTCCCCGGAAAACCCTGGCGCAGGGCCGCCTGAGCTGCGACACAGCGCGGTAAGAAGGCCGCGTTCTGCAGTTCCTGTCCCTGCGCAGGGCGCAATGCCCGGAACGATTGCGGAGCCGCAGCGTGACGCCACGGATGGTTCGGGCAGCGAGGCTGCGTCGGGCCACCGGGTGGATGTCGCCATGGTTCCCGGTTCCGGCGACGAGTTCGACCGGCCAAACGAATCGGCCTTTCGTTCAGTTCAAAACGATTCTCCACGCGCCGATGCCGTCCCCTCGGGCGACACGCACCCGTCCTGCCAGGCGGCTCTGTGTGGCGCGCTCGGGGCGGCCATGGCGCTCGTGCTCCTGATACGCTGGCGCTTTCTTGCACCGAGGGCGGGCGTACGGAGGCAGTGAGGAGCAATAGATGACTGGAAGCCTGTTTCGGGGCTTCGCCGCGCCGCGCATCGCGGTGATGGCGGGGTACCTTTTGTATGTGTCCGCGCCGGCCGGCGCTGCCGTTCTGGATTGCAGCGAAATCCGCGCTGGGGCGGGCGACGCGGGCGTGAGTATCTCGATTACCCTGACAGCGGATGCCGGCGAGGACGTCTGCGGCATTCAACTCGACATTCTTTATAACGCGGACTTTCTGAGCGTCGAAGGAGCCGAGTCCGGCGAAGCGGCTGTAGAGGCAGCGAAGGACGTCAACTTCAGCATCATTGAGCCGGGACGCGCCCGGCTTATCGTTGCGGGGTTCAATCAGAACGTCTTCCCCGACGGAATCGTAGCCTATGTCCAGTTCGCAATAGCCGCCGGCGCGCCCGATGCCGTGTATCTCGTGGCGCCGGTGGCGGTGCTGATCTCCGATCCTTGGGGACTCGATATTCCCGCGGCGGGAATTGCGGGGGCCATCATCGTGGGAACCGGCGGACTGGAGGGCTCCGATATCGATGGTGACGGTGTCTGTAACGCCACCGATGTTCAGCTTGTCGTGAATTCCGCGCTGGGGCTCGCCGTCGCGCATGATTGCGACGTGGACGGAGACGGCGTGGTGAATGCGCTGGATATTCAGCGGGTGATCAACGCCGCGCTCGGAATTGGATA
>JAAYXS010000317.1 GCA_012515775.1 Phycisphaerae bacterium | reverse complement strand
CAGGCGCGGGCGGTGGTCATCGCCGACGCGCTGCACCGCCTCGAACAGGCGTGCGGCGTCGATCTTCCAGTTGGATTCCCAGGTGGCGTGAATGCGGCTCAGGCGGCGGCCGAGAATGCGGGCCTGCGGCCAATAGGTGACCCAGCAGGGGGGAATCAGGATGACCTCGCCGTAGAAGACGAGTTGCACCTGGAACATCAGCTCTTTCGAACCCGGACCGACGAGCACATCGTCCGGGTGGATCTCGATGCCGTCCGTGCGCCGGTGATAGTCGGCCACCGCTTCACGCAGCGCCGGCAGGCCCTGCACGGGCAGGTAATCCCGTTCGGCCGCGGCCGAGCGCAGGGCCTCGACCACGCTGGGCGGTACGGGGAAGGGCGATTGGCCCAGGCCGAAGTCGTAGATACTCAGACCCTGCTGCTGGAGCTCGCGGCACTTCTGCTTAATGGCGAGCGTGGCTGATAGCCCCATGCCGCGGACGTTCAGATTGAGACTCACTGGTTTTGGCGGGATCACGCAGCGCTCCCGTTGTGCCTCGCAAGGCGCCTGGGCCGGAAAGTAAGCCATTTCACCGCCTCCGAGCGGCCACGGCAAGCCGGGTTGCACGGGTCGAGCACCAGGCGGTTGACCGCATGAGCATCGGTACGGTTCTTCGATCAGGCGTCGGGCGATGGGCGTGGAGTCGCGTTTTGCCTGGCAAGCGGGTCGCGGCGCTTGCGCTACTGCGCGACGGGGTTCTCAGCCGCGGACCCATCTGGGCTCGTAGTGCCATTATCTGGCTGAGCCGCGTCCCGTACCCGCCGCAGGATCCGGTGCGCGACCTCGCGAAGTTGCATACGCTCCAGACCGGTCCCCGCGAAATTGCCGGAACGCCGCAACTGGTCGTAGTAGCTCAGGCGTGACTTGGCCCGCTTGCGTGACCGCGGATCTGCGTCCTCACGTTCAGCTTCCCGCTGCGACACTTCGGCCAGGTTACTCAGGCATTCCCGCAGGCGGGACTCGACCCGCGGCACGCAGGCCGCACAGGCCGGTAACAGCTTTTCGAGTTCTTTGCCGACGCGCGAATTGATCCCGGCCCGTTCGGCCGTCGCCAGCGCATCCTCCAGGATCGCGCGCTGCCTTTCGACCGCCAGGACCTGCCGGGCCGCCGCGCGCCTCGCCTCACGCTCACCGGCGTATTCCACCGGGGCCGGGGCTTGCGCGAGCAGCTTGCGGCCGGCGCGCAGCGCCAATTGAACCCGCTGCAGGATTATCAGCGGCCGCAGGGACGGCGGCAGGGCTTCAAGGCTCGTCCAGCCGGTGCCGTCGCAGAAATCACACCGCGCTACGCCCAGGCCCACACAGCGTTCGCACGGCAGATCGTCGCCAAGGCGGCCGCCACCGTCGCAGGCCTCACAACGCTGCAGGCCCAGGCGGCAGTAAAAACAGGGAAAGGTGGCCATTTGATACAGCAGTTCAGCCACGAGTTTCGGGCTCGCGCCGCGCGTCAACTCGGGCAGCACGGCAGAGCGTTCAGGCAATGTTCCGGCCGCGTGGGCGGAGATCAGCAGTTCTGCGGCATGCTGCGTCTGTCCCGCCTGCAAGGCGGCCATTATCTGCTGGAGCAATTCCCGCGATTGCTCGCGAGCGTGCACAGCGCTCCCGCTCGCCCCCTGGCAGGCCGAGTTGTCTGCTTCGCCGCTGTGCATGTGGTCACCCGCTGTTCATGGGGCGTTCGCGATATCCGAAACATCGCGCCGGCCCCGGATTGCGGCGGTGCTAGTGCATGACGGACCGTAAGGCTATCAGCGTCAGTGCCCGAACGGCCGCCAAGCATTTCCCGCTCCTGCCGCGCATACTGCGCGGTCACCGCATTCCTTACTGATACTACGTAGGCGCGGGCGACACGGTGCGGGTTACCCGAGAATGACCTGCTGGTTAGGATGCGGGTTCGGCCGGGGCTTGCTGCAGGGCGCGTCGAAAACTCTCGAGCTCGGCGCGCGTGTCGAAGACGTCCTCCAGCGGCACGTCGGGCTGATCGCCGATCAGTTCCAGTTTTGGGACTCGGCCGCGCGTGTTGAGTCGGTGGATGTCGCTCCAGGGGACCAACCGGCGTTGCCGCCGAGTACCCAGAACCACGCCGGATGGGGTGAGCGCCACGAACCGGCCGGAGAGTCGGCCGCTCAGCAGGCGATCGAAGGCCAGGCCGGCCAGTGCGACGGCGATGCCCGTCAGGATCGGCAGCAGCGCATTGGGGGCGGCGCCGTGGGCGGTGCGGTACGCGATCGTGACCAACAGGCCGGCGGCCAGTCCGGCCAGCGCGTTGTACAAGAAGCGGTGCTGCCATGAGCGCCCGCAGCGCCAAACGCGAGTGCGCTCGTCGTACTGGAAGCCGCAATCCGCGCACTCCCCGTGCGGTTCGGCCAGGCTCTGACCGCAGTCCGGGCAGGTTTTGAGGTCCGTTTCGGGCACGTCCGTGATCATAGACGGTGGAGCAGATTGTGGGCAGAGCGGTTGTGAGTTGCTGGAAGCAACGTTAGTATCGGTCCTTCGGTTCGTTCGGGGGAAATCCGGGTCTTGCGTGATTTTTCCCGGGTATGCGAGGCAATTTTTCTTTGTCTGAGACGGAACATGTGTTACATTATTGGACGGAGTATAAAGGCACTGGCCTCGTCCGAGCCGGCCAGGGGAAAGATGATGAGGCACTAACAAAAGGAGGTTCCACTTTGAGGCACAAGTATCAGTGTGCGCTGATCCTGATGATGCTAAGCATCGGCGGCAGCGCGTATGCGTTTGCGCCCGGCGACCTGAACTGCGACGGCGCCGTCAATGTGTTTGACATTGACCCGTTCGTCCTGGCACTGGTAGACGCCGAGGGGTATGCGGTGAGCTTTCCGCACTGCGAGGTGATGCTGGCCGACACCAATGGTGACGGCCAGGTCAACGTGTTCGACATCGATCCATTCGTCGAGATTCTGGTGGGTGGTGGAGCGGGCGAGGTCTTTCCGGTGCAACTGGCCGGCAATTCGCTCACGCTGTACCCGTTCTTCGAGTACGTGACGGCCTTCAACCAGAACGCCACGGTCGAGCTGGCGATCGACCCGACGCAGCATCCCGACATCGTGGGCCGGACCGCGGATGTTTACATCGTCGAACACAAGAGCGCCGGCCTGTGGGAAATTGACCCGGAACTGATCGATATGACCGGCGACGGCCCGCTGACGGTCACCTTTGGCGGCGAGACGATCCAGGACAATACGTTCGTGATCTCCGGGCCGAACGAGTTGAGTGCCGCGGTCTTTGACCCGGAAACCGGCGACTTCACAGGGCTGGGCGCTGCGTACGACATGGTGGTCGATTTCGACCGCGACGGGCGGCTCAGCGGCGGCGACTACATCGACGGCCTGGGGCGTGAGGCGGGCCTGTACGTGGTCCATGACACGACGCAGCCGGGGCCGCTGGCGGTTACTGACGTTCCGCCCTACAGCGTTGGGACGGTGTTCGGCATCCCGGGCAGCCTCAGCAATGAGGTCCTGTTCTACCCGACGGACATTGCGAACATGACCCCGCGCCCGCTAATCGTCGTGGGGCACGGCGCCGGGCACGATTACACCTGGTATGGGCACATCGGCCACCACATGGCGTCCTACGGCTATATCGTGATGTCGCATCAGAACAACTGGGACGTCGGCCCGATGGCCCACACTGATGCCATTCTGCACAAGCAGGATGTAATTGCGGGCGGCGCGCTGAATGGCAAGATCGACGCCAGCCGCATCATCTGGATCGGGCACAGCATGGGCGGCTACGGCGTAGTGCGGGCGATTGACCGCGTGGCAGACGGCACGTACGTGCCCACGCACTACACGCTGGAGAGCGTTGTGCTGGCCAGCTCAATGTTGCCAAACGCCAGCGGCGCGCCTGACGTCGCCACGCCGCATCACGTTAATTTTCACCTGTGGACCGCGGCGGGCGACACGGATATCAGTGGGTACCCGGGCTGGGACGCGATTATGACTTTTCTCCAGCACGATCGCGCTACCGGCTACCGCATGTCGACCGTCTTGCAGGGTGTTGGCCACGCGTGGCTGCATGACGGCCCGGCGGACCCGAGTTGGTTCGAGGGACCGTGCCCGCTGAATAAGGAAATTACGCACCGGATCCAGCTCGGATTGTTCCTGCCGCTGATCAAGTACTTTGCCGAGGGTAACGTGCCGGCGCTGGATTTCCTCTGGCGGCAATATGAGCGTTTCCACCCCATCGGTGTGGACACATCGAATCCGTGCGTGGTGGTGACCAACGAATACCGCAACGGTGCGGACGAGGGCAACTTCTACATTGACGATTACCAGAGCGGGCCGGGCCTGAATGTCAGCAGCTCGGGCGGAAGCGTGACCTACACCGTGCAGAACGTGCTCGAGGGCATCCTGAAGGACGCCAATTCCGACTTCTCATGGTCGGCCAGCGATCCCTTCAATGGGGCCACGCACGCGTTCCATCCGGCCGACGACAGCCGCGGAGTGACGTTCGATTGGAACGGCGTGAACGTCTATTACGAGTGGGAAGTCGTGCCGGCCGCGCGAAATTTCAGCAACTACAAGTACCTGTCTTTCCGCGGTGCGCAGACTTCGCATCATCCCTACACGGTGGCGGTATTGGGCGATCTGACGTTCACCGTAACGCTGCGCGACGCGGCCGGCACCACAAGTTCGATCAACATCGGGGCCTACGGCGGCGGGCTGGAGGAGCCCTACCAGCGCGGTGGCGGTCATCACGACGATTTCGAAGTGATTCGCATTCGCCCCAAGGACTTTCTGACGAATGGCACCGGCCTTGATTTGACGAACATCGTGGCCGTGCGTTTCAACTTCGGTCCGGCTTGGGGCTCGAACGAAGGGCGGATCGTGCTGGATGAGCTAATGCTTACAAATGACTATCCGGCGCAGTTCGGGGCGATGAGCATGGCCCTGGCCGGTGCGGCTCCGGAGTTCATTCCGCCGCACGTTCCGACGCACATAAATGTGGAGATAGTCGAAGGCGACGATACCCTGGTTGCCGGCTCGCCCACGATTCACTATCGCTACGACGGCGGGGCATGGCTGTCGGCGCCGCTGGAGCCGATAGGCGTCGAGTTGTGGCGGGGCACGTTGCCGGCGCCGATGTGCGGCGACGCGCCGGAATACTATTTCACCGCCGAGGGCGACGTGAGCGGCATTTTGTACGTGCCGCCGGGTGGTGCGGCGAACCCGCTCGTGTCGTACGTCGGGAATTACATCTCCATCCTGGAAGACGATTTCCGGGCGCATCTGGGGTGGACTGTCCAGAGCGAGGCGCTTACCAGCGGGGCGTGGGAGCGTGCCATTCCCGGCGGCTGGACCGACGGCTCCCCGCCGGGCGATTTCGACGGCTCGGGCCGGTGCTATGTGACTGACAATCGCTCAGGGTACGACGTGGACGGCGGGCCGACCCACCTGATTTCGCCGCTGCTGGATCTGAGCGGCACGGACAATCCCGTGCTGCGCTTTGCGGAGTGGTTCACTTGCGACGACGCGATACCGCCGGCCCAGGATTTCCTGGACGTATTCGCTTCCAGCGACGACGGCGCGACCTGGGTACAGCTTCTCCACCTGCCCAGCCACGACGCGTGGCGCGTCAGGCAAGTATACCTGGCTGACTACATCCCGTTGACACCGACGGTGCGCGTGCGTTTCTCGGTGGTGGATTTGCCGAATAACTCGCTCACGGAGGCCGGCGTGGACACGGTCGAGATTTTTGATGTGCAGTGTGATTAGCCGCAGTGCGCTCAAACATATAAAAGGGAAACGACAAATGAAAACCATAATCGTAAATGTGTGCTTACTGGCAGCGGTGTCGAGCGTGCTGGCCGCCTCGCCGCCGATTCCATCGACGCCTGCCGCCGTGGACGACATCGTGTACGCCCGGCCGTTCACGCTGGAACAGGGCTACAGGTACATCTTCAGCAAAGAGCACCCGTGGGTGACTGAGGGCACGCTGCTGGTGCTCAAGGTGAACAAGGACCTGATCTATCCGCGCGAGATCGCCATGCCGGTGCTCTATGTGGGCAATCAACCGGCCGAGCGGCTCAACCGCGGGCATGAATCCGGACACCTGATCGTCATCGTGCCGGGGCGGGTGGACCTGCGCAATACACCGATCTGGTTCGGCGCCCCGAACTTCCCCCACGAGGTGGACGCGGCCACAGCTAATGCGCAGCGCGAACTGGCCGAGCAGGCCGGGATCAAACCGCTTTCGCAGGAACGCGTTAACGCGGCCCTGGCCGAAGGCGGCAAGCGGATACGTGCCGCCGACCAGCGGACGTTACTGCGCGACGTGGTGAGCGAGCTGATCCTCAAGTACTCGCCGCAGGAGAAACAGCTTGCGAGCGACTATCGCGTGCCGGTGGTCGGTGAGGCCCCGACGCCGCCCGCCACAGAGGTCGAGCCGTAGTCGAGGTAGTAACTCTACGCTCTGGCGCGGCGGCGCTTCTGCCGCCGCGCCACTGTGCCGATAATCAAAGCACTGGGACAAGGAGGCGGCAGCCGGCGAATCTACGTTGCCGGGTCCTGCCGCCGTGCCCGGGCTGGCAGGTACGAATTACGCGGGGGTTGTGGACGTAGGGCGGAGCGTGCCTGCGGGTGAGCAGCCGCCGGGCTCTGCCGGAGGAGTGGTTATGAAGTGCATGTTCAATTTATTAGTGGCGACGATGCTGTTGAGCGTCACCGGTGGGGCGTATGCGTTTGCGCCCGGCGACCTGAACTGCGACGGCGCCGCCAACGTGTTCGACATTGACCCGTTCGTCCTGGCGCTGGTGGACGCCGAGGGGTATGCCGCGAGCTTTCCGCACTGCGACGTGATGCTGGCCGACACCAACGGTGACGGCGAGGTCAACGTGTTCGACATCGATCCATTCGTCGAGATTCTGGTGGGTGGTGGGCCGGGCGAGATTGTTACGGCCCAACTGGCCGGCAATTCGCTCACGCTGTACCCGTTCTTCGAGTACGTGAAGGCCTTCAATCAGAACGCCACGATCGAGCTGGCGATCGACCCGACGCAACACCCCGATATCGCTGGCCGGACCGCGGATGTTTACATCGTCGAACACAAGAGCGCCGGCCTGTGGGAAATTGACCCGGAACTGATCGATATGACCGGTGACGGCCCGCTGACCGTCACCTTTGGCGGCGAGACGATCCAGGACAATACGTTCGTCATCTCCGGCCCGAACGAATTGAACGCCGCGGTGTTCGACCCTGAAACCGGCGACTTCACCGGCCTGGGCGCCCCGTACGACATGGTGGTCGATTTCGACCGCGATGGGCAGCTCAGCGGCGGCGACTACATCGACGGCCTGGGACGTGAGGCCGGCCTGTACGTAGTTCACGACACGACGCAGCCTGGGCCGCTGGCGGTGACTGACGTCCCGTCTTACAGCGTCGGGCCGGTCTTCGGCATTCCGGGCTCCGACACGAACGAAGTCCTCTTTTACCCGAGCGACATCGCCAGCATGCCGCCCCGCCCGTTAATCGTCGTCGGGCACGGCGGCGGCCACAACTACCAGTGGTATAGCCATATCGGGCATCACATGGCCTCATACGGCTACATTGTGATGTCACATATGAACTGCTATGGCCCGCCCGACTGCACGCTGGGGCACACTGACGCAATTCTCGACAAGCAGGATCAGATCGCCGGCGGCGTGCTGAACGGGAAGATTGATGCGAGCCGCATCATCTGGATCGGCCACAGTCTGGGCGGCATGGGCGTGGTGGGGGCGTTCGACGCACTCATGGACGGCGAGTACACGCCCACGCACTACGCGCCAGACAGCATCGTGTTGATCAGCTCCATGCTGCCGAACGCCATGGGCGGACCGAGCGAAGCTACGCCGCATCACGCCAATTTCCATCTGTGGACCGCGGCCGGCGACACGGATATCAGTGGCGCGCCGTACGACGACCAGTTGCAGACGTTCCTGCAGCACGATCGCGCGACCAAGTACCGGATGTCGACCGTGCTACAGGGTGTGGGACACGCGTGGCTGCATGACGGTCCGGCCGAACCGAGTTATTTCGATGGACCGTGCGCGCTGAATAAGACGATCACGCACCGCATCCAGCTCGGATTGTTCTTGCCGCTAATCAAGTACTTCGCCGAGGGCAATGTGCCCGCGTCTGATTTCCTCTGGCGGCAGTATGAGCGCTTTCATCCGATCGGCGTGGATACCTCCAACCCATGCGTTGTGGTGAGTCACGAGTACCGCAACGGCGCTGATGAAGGCAACTTCTTCATCGACGACTATCAGACCGGGACCGCCTTGAACGTCAGCAGTTCGGGCGGAAGCGTGACCTACACCGTGCACAACGTGGTCGAGGGTAACCTGGACGATGCCAACGGCGACTTCACCTGGAGCTCCGGTGACCCGTTCAACGGCGCTACCCAC
Organism: Phycisphaerae bacterium; assembly: GCA_012515775.1. Classification (GTDB taxonomy): domain Bacteria; phylum Planctomycetota; class Phycisphaerae; order UBA1845; family Fen-1342; genus JAAYXS01. The sequence goes on along the minus strand of JAAYXS010000317.1, from coordinate 1,020 downwards.
GCTTCGACCGGCGATACCAGCCGCGGCGTCGTGTTCGATTGGAATGGCGAAAACGTCTACTACGAGTGGGAAGTTGTTCCCGCCGCGCGGAATTTCGCCGCCTATACGTACCTCGCGTTCCGCGGGGCACAGTGTACCCGGCATCCCTACACGACGGCCGTGCTGGGCGATTTGACTTTCACCGTCACGCTGCGCGACACGGCCGGCACCACCAGTTCGATCAATATCGGAGCCTACGGCGGCGGGTTTGAGGAACCTTATCAGCGCATGGGGGCCGGCAGCGGCGTCGGTTGGCATGACGACTTCGAGGTCATCCGCATTCGGCCGACCGATTTTCTGACCAATGGCACCGGCCTTGATTTGACCAACATTGTGGCCGTGCGTTTCAACTTCGGCCCGGCGTGGGGCTCGAACGAAGGGCGGATTGTGCTGGACGAGCTAATGCTCACAAATGACTATCCGGCGTACTTCGTGCCGATGAGCATGGTTTTGCCCGGCGCGGCCCCGGAATTTGTTCCGCCGCACGTTCCGACGCATATAAATGTGGAGATATTCGAGGGCGACGATAGCGTGGTCGCCGGCTCGCCCACGATTCACTATCGCTACAACGGCGGGGCATGGCTGTCAGCGCCGCTGGAGCGCGTTGCCGGAGAACTATGGCGCGGGACGCTGCCGGCGCCCGAATGCGGCGATGCGCCGGAATATTATTTCACCGCCCAAGGCGACGTGAGCGGTACGCTCTACCTGCCTCCTAGCGGTCCGGGAAACCCGTACGTATCGTACGTCGGAAACTACATTCCAATTCTGGAAGACGACTTCGAGGCCGATTCGGGCTGGAGCGTGCAAAGCGACGCAGCCATGACCAGCGGCATCTGGCAGCGCGCCATCCCCGGCGGCTGGGCTGACAACTCGCCGCCCCATGATTTCGACGGCTCCGGCCGATGCTACGTGACCGACAATCGCCCGACTTACGACGTGGACGGCGGTCCGACGCACCTGATTTCGCCGCTGCTGGATCTG
>JAAYXS010000042.1 GCA_012515775.1 Phycisphaerae bacterium | reverse complement strand
TCTCACTCAGCTTTGTGAACAACTGCATCAACTGCGTGAACATCGACCACGGATCCGCAGTTTCGAGCTCCGTACCGGTCTTTTTCTTCAGCGTCTTGAGAACCTGCACATCTTCCCCGTACTCTTTGTGCAGTCGCTGCCGGAAACCCGCGAAAGACGAGACTTCGTCCACCAGCTTTAGCTGCAGAGCCTGATCTGCCCGTAAGGGGGCGCTGTTCACCGCAGTCTTGATTTGCTCGATGTCCAAACCGCGCCCCGTGGCCATCAGTTGCAGCCAGTTCTGGTATATGCCGTCCAAAAGCCAGTTCATATTTTCGGCGGCTTCCGGGCTGGGTTCGGTACGCGTAAACGGCTCGATTGCGCTCTTGTATGCCCCGACGTGCAGCATGTCGGCCTCAACGCCGATCTTGTCCAGCAAACCCTTGAAAAACACCGTCATGGCGTTTATGCCGGTGATGTGCAGATCGCTCATGTCCGCCAGCGTTATGTGGTCCGCGGCGCAAGCCAGGGCGTACGAGGCGTTGCCGCCCACTTCCAGGTAGCAGTGAACCTTTTTGCCCTTATCGCGGAAGGCTTTTAACGCCGCCGTCAGTTCCTCAACCTGAGCCAGTTGGATCTGCGGCTCTGAGATGATCAGGGCCATCCCGGCGATCTCTTTGTCGTCGGCGGCGCGGCGAATCATGCGTTCCCACTCGAGCAGCGTCTTGGGCTGCTCGCCCGAAAGCATTGCGCTCAGGCTGAACCGCTCGGCCGGCGCTTCCAGCACTCTCGTATCCAGCAGCACGCGCAAGATTTTTTTCGCGCCCAGGGCCGGCGCCGGCAACAGCGTCACGAACAACGCGCCTGCCACCAACCATGCACTTCCACGCAATCGCCTCATGAAGAACCTCCCAGCGGTCTCAGCGGCGGCGCGCCGCTTCGGCCGCGACTCCTTGACCCATAGTGTCCAGACACGACCTCACACACGGCGCCATGATAATAAGGCGCGACGTTTTCCCGTACGTCAGAACTTGTCGGAGCTTTTTCGTCGCACATTCTCCCGCCGTTCGTCGCATAATCACGGCACGGCAACCTATCACTTCCGTTTTGCTCGCCGCTACCTTCAGCCTTACCATTTCCGTTGCAATGAGGAGGTCCGAAATGCCGGATTTGCTGTTTCACGGCGCAGCGGGCGAAGTTACAGGCTCGATGCACATGGTCGAGGTCGATGGCCACTGGGTGGCGCTGGATTGCGGCCTGTTCTATGGACGCCGCCAGGAGGCCGAGGACAAAAACCGCCGCTGGCCGGTCTCACCCCTGAAAATCGCGGCCGTCGTGCTCTCGCACGCCCACATCGATCACTGCGGGCGCCTGCCGCGGCTGGTGAAGGACGGCTTCGACGGGCCGATCTACTGCACGCCGGCCACCCGCGATTTGGCGGCCATCATGCTGCCCGATTCGGCCCACATTCAGGAGGAAGATGTTCGCTACGTGAGCAAGAAGCGGCGGCGCCAGGGCCTGCCGCCGATCGAGCCGCTGTACACGTATGACGACGTAATGGCGACCATCAAGCTCTTCCAGAGCATCTCGTACAAGCGCTGGTTCCAGGTCATACCTGGGCTGTTGGCCTGCTTCGAGGAGGCGGGACACATGCTCGGCTCCTCCGGCGTGCGTCTGGAGTTTGCAAAACGCAACGGCGCCACCCCTTCACTCTTCTACAGCGGCGACGTGGGGCGCTGGGAGCAGCCCATTTTGCGCAACCCGGCCGACTTCCCGCCCAATGAGACGATCATCTGCGAAAGCACCTACGGTGGGCGCATCAACGAGACCGTGGACGATGCGAAGGAACAACTGCTAAACGTGATCCGCCACACGATAGACCGCGGCGGCAAGGTCATTATCCCGGCGTTCTCCGTCGGCCGCACGCAGGTAATCGTCTATTACCTGCATGAGCTCATGCTGGCTGGGCTCTTGCCGCAAATTGCGATCTTCGTGGACAGCCCACTGGCGGTGAATGCGACCGAAGTTTTCAAGATGCACCCGGAATGCTACGACGCGGATGCCCGCGCGTTGTACCAGGTCGCGGGCGACATCCTGGGAGGCGGCTACTGCACGTACATACGCACGCTGGCCCAGAGCATGGCGCTCAACGAACGCACCGAACCGTGCGTCATTATCTCCGCGAGCGGCATGTGCGAAGCCGGCCGCATCCGGCACCACCTTAAGCACAATATCACCAACCCGAAGAACACGATCCTCCTGGTCGGCTACCAGGCCGCCAATACGCTGGGCCGTAAACTCGAACAACGAGCGGAACGCGTCCGGCTTTTTCAAGAGGAGTACCCGGTACGCGCCGAAGTTCGGCAGATTCACGGCTTCAGCGGTCATGCCGATCAGGCGGAACTACTGCGGCTGCTCACACCGCGTGCTAGCGAAACGCGCGCCTTGTACCTGGTGCACGGCGAACCGGACCAGTCACAGGAGTTGGCCGATAGACTCCGCGAGGTGGGTTTCCGTAAAGTAATAGTGGCCGAGCGCGATCAGCCCTACAGCCTGTAAGGTCGCCGCCGCCGGCCCGCGGCTTTTTCGGACCCCAAAACTTCGGGCCGGCGCAGAGCGAATAGAAGCCCCGGTTACGCCCATGACAAAAACCGCCAAACGAAGGCTCATCGCGCCGCTCGTGGTCGCCGCGATTTTGGCCGTGTCGGCAGTCGTCGTCGTGGCGGGACTATGGCGAGCGGCGGCTGAACGGCAGGTCATGCACTTACTCACCTCACCTCACGAAGAGGCGCGCAAGCAAGGGGCTTGGCAGGCTGTCAAACGCTCGTCCCGCCCGGCGGCTGACTTCATGTATGCCTCGCTATCGCAGGATCGTGAGCTAAGCCCCGGCGTGCGCGAGAGTTACGTCTACGCCATGGGCCGAATGCCTTTGAAAAGCGCTCTGCCGCTCCTTCTGCGCCTGGCCCGCACGGATGAGAGCGGCTTTGTGCGCCAGGCCGCCTGGGTCGCAGCAGCGCGCCTTGACTTCGAGCAGTTTCGAGCGGCCGCACGCGAAGTGGAGAACCGCGCCGACACCTGGGACCGCATCGGCATAGCGGCCGCCCTAATAGAGGCGGATGATTGTTCGCAATTGGACCTCTTATTCGATGCGGCCGCCAACGGCGATGACTTCCAGCGCAACATCGCCGGGGCAGTTTTGCGCCGCTACCTGCGCCCGCTAATGCAGGCCGCCGGCCGCTGGCCGGTAAACGCCGATATCTCCGTTGACGGCATCTGGAGCCCCGCCTTCATCGCGGAAGTCCGGCGCCGCGCCGCGTCGCTGAATTTGCCCCAGATCGCAGCCTATTCGCGGCCTGAGCAGCAGGGCACCGAAGCTTTGCGCCGCGCGATCGGCCGGATTTATGGCGCGCGAGCGCGCTTGGTGCACGCACTGTATTCGATTGAGGCGCAATAGGCGCCGCCGCTCCCCGCCGCCCCTGAGGCGAGACCTCGTGGCAGAACGCTGCCACGCCTCTCATACCATCGCCGCCGCTGGTTCCGGCACGGATTGGCCCAGATAGCGCTTGGCCGTCTGCGGCGGAAGGTCGAAGACCCGTCCCTCACTCAGCGATCGCACCAGCTTCACGTACTCCGCATGCGCCCACACCAGCGGCATGGCCGAGCCCGAGGGCCGGCCGAAGTGTAGCTCGCGCTCCGGGAAGTCGGGGCCGTCCCAGATTTGTTCAGGGATCATGCCGCCCTCGTTGGCGAAGGCCACCATCGCCCCGCACAGCCGCCGGGCCTCGTCCGGGCGACCGGCCGCCAGCTCGTAGTGGGCCCGCTCGCCGGTCAGCACCGGCCAGGCCCGGCCCACGCCGTTGCCATCGAACGGCCGGCCGTCGTCGTACTCGCCGTAGTAGTCGCCATTGTAGCGCCGCCAGCACGGCCCGTACGGCGTCTCGACCTTGAGCAGCGCGTCAATGACCTTGATGGTGTTGAGGATGCGCGGATCGTGCGGCTGGCGGAGCCCGAAGCGCACCAGCGCCAGCGCATCCGGACTGACGACGCTGCTGGCGACAGCGTCCACGGAGCTCAGCGGGTGCTCCTTGTGCGCAGAGGGGCCGCGGCCGGGGTGGTATTGTGCCGGCGCGATCCGCATGTAGTAGCCGTCCACGCCGACGCGCCGCGCCAGCTCCGTCCCTTCTACATAGCACCAGTCTTCGATCTGCGCGTTCCAGGCGTCGGCTGTGCTCCGCAAGCGCCCCGCCAGGTCGCGCTCGCCGGCCATATCCGCCCAGTCCGCGGCCGCGAGCAAGGCGGCGATTTCCGTGGCGATTGTGAACGGCGCGAATCCCGCATTGTTCTCCCAGCGATCCTGCTGCGTGACGGGGCCGTTGTTCATGATGTAGTTGGCCGCCTGGCGCACCATGGGCCAGAAGCGCTCACGCTGCGATTCCTCGAGAAACTTATGCCGCCACGCCATGTCGGCCAGCAGTACCGGCAGGGCCGCCTCGTCCATCTGGATGCCGTCCCAGTACGGCCGCCCATCGCACCACATGCACTGCGGCCAGTGCCCGTCCGCCTCCTGCGTGCCCTCCAGGTAACGCAGGCTGCGGCGCACGTCATCTCCTGCGCCGATGGCCCACAGCCCGCCCGCGCCCATCACCAGGTCGCGCGGCCAGGCCAGGTGATAACCGCCCAGGTCGTTGGTGGCGGTCCGCGCGGCGCCCCACGGGACCGACAGACTGGCAATGATCCCGCCCGGAAACGCCAGCGCCTCGTGTGTACGTATGACCGACGCACTGATCCGCCACAGATTGGCCTGCTGCGCGGGCGGCGCGAGGGCTTCGAGCCCGCCCAGCCATTCCTCCCACCCCTGGATATACGCCCCGGCCGCCTCTTCGAAGCCGTCCGCCAGGCTCTGACGAGCGCGGAATCCCGCGGCCGCGGTATTTCTGCCAAAGCCAACCGCCAGCAGGAACTCGCCCTGGCAAGCCTGCAAGTCCACTTCGCCGATCAGGGCCACATTGCCGTCTTCAGCGCGGCCGTAGGTCCACTGCATTTGGAAGTGACGCGACACATCCTGCCAGCCATCGGAGACGCCGACGTAGCCGGCGGAGCGCTTGAGCCACCCGGCGTTGCACGCCAGTGCCAGGGCGAGCGCGCCGCGCTGCGCAACCAGCAGCGGCGTGCCCTTGTAGTCTTGGGCCCAAGCGGTGTTGCCATAGCCTTCATTGCCCAGATGCGGCGCGAGCAGGACGTAAACGTGATAATCGGCCAGCGTGCCCTGCAACGGAGTGAACCGCGTCCATTGCAGAATGACGTCGCGGCGCGGGTCGGCGACGACGCGCTTCTCCATCCGGTAACGCCCGTGATTGCAGGTGTTGACCAGGCGGTAAGCGGGCAGGTCGGGCGCAAGTCGCGAGATTTCGTGCCGGCAATGTCGCTTTTCCTCAGAGAAGTACCCGCGCCCGTCGGTCACGAGCAGGCCCATATCGCGCGTACAGGTCTGATCCAAGCGCGGATAATAGATGCCGTTGAAGATGCCATGGCCCAGCGTAAACCAGCAGTGATTTGCGCCGGAAAGCGCTGCGCCCACGCCCGTTTTGGCACTTGAAGTCCAGGTGGGGACGATTCCCGGCCGGCCGGGAGCAAGCGACAAGTCAGAGTTCATAATCTGTTTCCTCGCGTTAGAGCGGCGGACCCGTGTGCGCTGCAACACGCTCCCGCCATCTCTGGATTATTGCGGCCATGGGTGCTTTGTCAGAAAGACGGTATCATGTCGGATGTCGTGCGCGTAAAGCACAAATTTCCAGTGAGGCACGGCACGCGGGCGTTACGCGCCACGATTAGCGGTCCTTTTTTCTAAAGCATCCGGAGGTCAACGTGAACGCGCAGCGCACAATGAGCATTTCGCCGGTCTGGCTGCTGGTGGCCATCTTTACTTTCGCCGCCGGCTTTTTCGTTCTTATCCGGCTGGCGTTCGTCATGGAGCGTGAAAAGCCGCCTGTTCCGCAGCGCGTCATCGGGGCGGATGGGGAAGTACTGTTCACAGGCGACGACATTCAAACTGGACAGCATGTATTTCAGAAATACGGATTGATGCAGTACGGAACGCTCTTTGGCCACGGGGCGTATCTTGGGCCCGATTTCACTGCTCAATACCTGCACCGTGCTGCGCAAACAATGCTCGACTCCTATGGCCAACAGCATCTCAAGCCCGGCGAGGCCGAGCAGCAGGTGCGTTCCGACTTGAAGGCCAACCGTTACGATGACGCGACGGGAACGCTACAGTTCAATGCCGCTCAGGCCGCGGCGTTCGCCGAGGCAAAGGAGTTCTACAAGGAATGGTTCAGTGGGCAGTCGACGCAGGCGAAGCTGAGACCTCCCCGCATATCCGACCCGGGTGAGCTGCACAACCTCACCTCTTATTTTGCCTGGGCCGCCTGGGTGTCAGCCGCACAACGCCCGGGAAGCCCCCACTCGTACACGAACAACTGGCCGCCGGAGCCGTTGGCCGACAATTACCCGACGGCCGAAGCCCTGCTGTGGAGCGTGTTGAGCCTGATCGCGCTGCTGGGCGGCGTGGGACTGATCATGTATCTATTCGGGCGCTACAACCTGCTGGGCTGGCATCGCCGCGACGAGGAGGAGCCCGGCCAGCAACTGGAGTTTCGCCCGCCGGAAGAGGTGCGGCTGACGCCGTCGCAACGGGCCACGGCGTGGTACTTCCTGGTCGTTGCGGGACTGTTTCTGTTTCAGGGGTTGTTGGGCGGGCTTAACGCGCATTACCACGTTGAGCCGGAGGGTTTCTACGGCTTGGATATTGCGCGGGTGCTGCCTTACAACCTGTCGCGCATGTGGCACGTGCAACTGGCGCTATTCTTTGTGGCTTCGGCGTTTCTGGCGATGGGGATTTTCATTGCGCCGCTGATCGCGCGGAGCGAGCCCAAGCACCAGGACAAACTGTCGATTGCGCTGTTCGGGGCGCTGGTGTTCGTCGTGCTGGGCAGCCTGCTGGGCGAAGGGGCCGCCATCTGGAATTGGCTGGGGTTAAACGGGCCATGGTTCTGGATCGGCATTCAGGGCTGGGAGTACCTCGATTTGGGGCGGATCTGGCAGATTCTGCTGGTCGTCGGCATGACGCTGTGGCTGATAATTCTGGTTCGCGGCATTTGGCGCCGCCTGCGCGGCGAGCACCCCGGTAATATGCCTTGGCTGTTCCTTTATAGTGCGATTGCTATTCCACTGTTCTACGCGGCCGGGCTCATGTTCGGGAAGGCTTCTGAATATGTGACGGTCGACTACTGGCGCTTCTGGGTCGTACACCTGTGGGTCGAGGATTTCCTCGAGCTCTTCACGACCATCATGGTGGCGTACATTTTCGTGCTGCTGGGCGTAGTGCGCACGACCACCGCCACGCGGGTTATTTACCTGGACGTGATTCTGTATTCCGTCGGCGGCGTCATTGGCACGATGCACCACCTGTATTTCAGCGGCACGCCCGCGGTTCACATGGCGCTTGGGGCCTTCTTCTCGGCCATGGAGGTGATCCCGCTGGTATTGCTCACATACGAGGCGTGGCGTTTTATGCGCCTGGGCGGCGTGAAGGGCGAACTATCAACCCTCGGCGCGTCACCGCGAGTGTTCCCGCACAAGTGGGCGGTCATGTTCCTGATTGCGGTCGGCTTCTGGAATTTCATCGGGGCCGGCGTGTTCGGGTTCCTGATCAATCTGCCGTTTGTCAGCTATTACCAGATCGGCACGGCTTTTACGCCCAATCACGGGCACGGCGCGCTGATGGGCGTCTACGGCATGTTGGCAATCGGTTTCTTCATGTTCGTTGCGCGTTACTTCATCCCGCCGGACCGTGGCAGCAACATCGCCATGGCGACCTCGTTCTGGGGCCTGAATATCGGGCTGGCGCTGATGCTGTTCGTCAACCTGATCCCGATGGGAATCGTGCAGCTCTACGATTCCGCGCGCAACGGGTACTGGCATGCGCGCGACCTGGCGTTCTTCGAGCAGCCGGCGGTGCGTGTGATCGAATGGCTGCGGGTTCCGGGCGATGCAATCTTCATCGTTTTCGGCATTCTGCCGGTGGTGTACCTGGCGATCCGCATGTTCCGTGGCCGCAACCGCTACGGCGAGCTGCCGCCCGAGACGCAGGCGGAGTCGTTTGTCCTGGCCTATGAGCGATGAGTGCAGAACGCCGGATGCTCGCGCGGGAAGCCTTCAACGGGTCAGGATTTCGCGCGACATCTCAGTGGCGGGTCCGAGCACTTCCGCAATGCGCTGGTAGTCCAGCGGCTCGGGCCAGGGTTCCGAAATCTTCAACGCTTCACGCACCGCCGCACGGACCGGGACGTTTCGCGACTCACTTTGCGCCAGCATGCGTTCCCCCTCGGCGCTTACCAGATAGTCGAAGAGCCGGCGGGCTGCGGCCGGGTTGGGACCGCCGCGCACCACGGCCACTGAACAGGGAATCCAGACGATCGGGCCGTCGGGCGTGAGGCGCGGGTATACGAGGTCGACCGGCTCGCCGCGCGCCTGGGCTACCCAAACGTCGTCGGTATCCGTGGCACATAGGTCGACCGCCCCGGACGCGACCAGCCGCACGGCGTGGCCGTTGCCATCTGCGATTTGCGTTCCGTTATCGCGCAAAGCTTGCAGGAAGGCGCGGGTCTGCTCGGGGCCCCAGGCGGCGTACATGGCGGCTACGTGGCCGCGCGTGGTGCCGAATTGCGGATTGGCGAAGGCCAGGCGGTTCGCCCAGCGTGGTTCGGCGAGCTCCTGCCAGGTGCGCGGCAGATCGCTGGCGCTGAGGCGGTTTGTGTTAAACGCCAGGACGCGGGCGCGGGCGGCCAAGCCGGTCCAGCGCTGCTGGGGGTCCTTCCATGCCGGCGGAATGTCGGCCGCGGCGGGGCTGGTGTAGGGCTCGAAAAGGCCGACCGCAACGGGCGCGGACTGGACGGGTTTTGCACCGTCGTGCTCCAATCCGGGGCCTCTCTCGGTCCCCTGCTCTATCGATCCGTCGGTCCCCCCGCTCAGCTCGACCGTGCCGAAGACCTCGCTCGACCACCAGATATCGCAGCGCGGTTGGGCGGCCTCACGTTGCAGGCGGCGCAGAAAGCCGGTCGTTTTGCCGGCCTCCGTATCCGTCAGCAATTTGACGGTTACGCCGGTGTCGCGCTCAAAGCGGTCTAGCACCTCGCGGGCAAAGACGTCGTCAACGGACGTGTAAACCACGACCGCTTGCTGCGAAGGCTCCGGCGGACGCCTACAAGCCGGACAAGTTCCGAGAAGAACTGCCGCCAGCGCTGGCAGGCTCAGCGTCCACGCCAGTCGCCGGGCCGGGCCCGAACAACCGGGCGTCGCGATATCCCTACGGCGCGACCCGCGGGTGTACCCGCCCGAACCAAACTTAAAGATGTTATTTAACTTCAGCGCGCATGGTCCCGATACAAACACCATTAACCCCTCCCAACTTGAGGGCAACGCATTCAGCAGGCACATGGAGAGAAATATGCCGACAACCAGAAGCTATTACAAGTCGGGCACGCCCCGCAGGGGCTGCCAGCGCACCTGCCGAACGGGCACCCGCAAGGTGACCACGTTCACCAAGAACTCCCCCGCCTTCAAGAACGTTCGCGATGAGTGCCAGTGGCGCATGGGCTCCTACCGCACCGTCTGGTCGCAGTTTACTGGCGCCGGGCAGCGCACGCCCTTTTCCCCCACTAACGCGAATAGGTGGCTGCGCTACGTGAACAGCGGCTATCGCGTCTATAAGTGGACGCCAAAGGACTTCTATCGCTACTTCGGCCAGCAGTGGCAGCAGCAGACCCCGACCAGTTGCTACCGCTGGATGCGACGCAAGTACGGCGCGTGCATCAAGGACATCACGCGCGGCGCCGGGAACTGCTGGCTGGTCGCCACCAGCCCGAGCGTCACCGGCTATCCGTTCCAGAGCTATCGCTGGAAGTAGTTACGCGAAATCCGGCCGCCCGCCAGGCGGGCGGCCTTCCAGGACCTTGCCTGCTGCACTGCACGAATATGCGGCCCGTCGCGTGAAGCGACGGGCCGCTTTCGTTGGGCCAAGCCAGTCCCGGAGCGGCGCCGGCGCGTAGCGCAAAGTCAGCGGCCGGCGTATTCCACCAGCAGCTCGGGATGCAGCACGTGCTGGCCGAAGATGTTCTCGAAATTAACCGCCAGCCGCAGCGGCCCCGCTTTCAGCTTGCGCGGCAGCGGAACTTGGAGGGTCCCCTTTTTGAGGTCCGGCCGGCACGTGACCAACTTCTCGTTCACGCGTACCCGCAACGAATCCAGAGCAATCTTTACCGCATCGTGGCCCCATCCACCGCGCCGGCTCAGGCCGTCGTCCAGCTTCAGCGTAACGGCTTTTCCGGTGCACGGTTGGCCGGGCGGCGGGTCCACCAGGTGGACGCGCGGCAGGCCGGCGTGCGCCCAGCGCGCCAGGCCGAGGAAGTAGCCGTATGCCTCACGCCGGTTGTATACCGGGTCGCGCAGGCGATCCTCCTCCTCGGGGTTGCTGTGAAAGGAGGCCTCAACCAGCACCGCCGGCACGCGCGCTTCGCGAAGCACCAGCAGGCCGGTCTTGAACAACACGCGATCGCTCAACATGGCGCAGGGCAGGTGCTGAGTCAGCCGCAAGGCGTCGTTGATGCCGCTCAAGAGGAAGCGTGCGGCACAGCGACTGGCGGGGCTGTCGTCGGGCCCGCCATGATAGAAAACGGTCGTGTAGTTGGCGTCGGGCTCGTCGTCGCCATTGTGGTGAATTGACACGAACAGGTCTGCCTTGAGGCGGTTCGCAAGCTCGATACGCTTCCGGTTGTCGACCGCGATGTCGGGATCGAGATAGACATCGTCCTCGCGCGTCATCACTACCTGCGCCCCTACTTCTGTCAGGAATTCGCGCAGGAACTGCGCCACGCGCAGGTTGACGACTGCCTCCTCCAGGCCGGTTGGTCCGCGCTTCCAGTTCGGCCGATCAGAACGCCCGCCATGTCCCGGATCGAGAACGACCAGGACGTCTTGGAGATGGCAGGCGTAGGGCGGCAGCGGGAATTCAGGGTCGGGTGGCGCGCTCCAGGCGTACGCGGAGGGCGGGGTGGTGACCGGGTCGGGCGGCGGTGGCGGCGGCGGAAGCGGATCGGCGTGCTTGAAAACGCCGCTGAGTGCCAGCACGACCAGAACGGTAGCGGCGCCCCCCAGCGCAGCGGCGGCGTGCGTGCCAAAGGGCATCAGCCTCCGTGCCAAACTGACTTCTTCCGTGGCGAGCTTCTTCAAGGCCGCAATGCACCAGGCTTTCCGCACGCTGCCGGCCAGCCCGCAGGCGGCCGGCCCGTGATCCGGTGATTCCCATCCGGAAGAAATTGTAAGGCACCGGCTAACAAGGCGACAACCGCGAGGTTTCAACGCACTCGGAACACATGATTTCCCCGGCGGCGGGCATTGCCGAGCGTCCGACGGCCTTGTATAGTTAGTCACTCCGCCCCCCAGGAAGCGTCCGGGTGTTCCGGCGCGCGGGGCGGATAGTCGCCTAGCCCAACCCCTCCCCTGCGAACGCCGCGTGCCGTAACGGGGCTGGCCGGATGGCGCGGCCAAACTCGGAACCTTTTTATGACTGACCCAACTCTTCTCAGGAGAATTCAAGTAACTGATGAGGAACTCGATCGCGAGTTCCAACAGGCCCTTGGCGAAAGCTACAGCCCTGAGGCCATAGACAAGCAACTCGGTGATGCCGTTCACGATTTCACCCCGAACGCGATCGTCAAGGCGCGCGTCGTCAACATCGCCGACCGCGAAGTGATCCTCGACATCGGCCTGAAGAGCGAAGGCATCGTGAGCCTGGACGAGTGGGATGATCCTTCCCAGATCGACGTCGGCGATGAAATCGAAGTGCTCGTCGAAGAAGTCGAGTCCGAAACCGGCATGGTGACCGTTTCCAAGCGCCGCGCCGACCGCATCCTTAACTGGAAGCGCATCGTCGAAACCACTCACGAAGGCGACACCGTCAAGGGCCGTTGCCTCCGCAAGATCAAGGGCGGCCTGCTGGTCGACATCGGTGTGCCGGTCTTCCTGCCAGCCTCGCAGGTGGACATCCGCCGGCCGGCCGACATCGGCGAGTTCATCGACAAAGACATCGAGGCCAAGATCCTCAAGATCGACGAGGAGCGGCGCAACATCGTTATCTCGCGCCGCAAGCTGATTGAGGAAGAACGCCAGCGTGCCAAAGAGCGGCTCATGTCCGAAATCGCCGTCGGACAAATCCGCAAAGGCACCGTCAAGAACATCGCCGATTTCGGCGCGTTCGTCGACCTGGGCGGCATCGACGGCCTGCTGCACATAACCGATATGTCGTGGGACCGCATCGAGCACCCGAGCCAGATGCTCAAGATCGATGAGGAAATTGAGGTCAAAATCCTCAACATCGACCGCGACAAGGAAAAAATCGCCCTCGGCCTCAAGCAGAAGGAAGAGAACCCGTGGGAGCGCGTGGCCGAGCGTTACCCGGTGGGCGCCCGCGTGAGGGGCGAAGTCGTCAACATCATGAACTACGGGGCGTTCGTGAAGCTGGAGCCGGGCGTCGAAGGTTTGGTCCACATCTCCGAGATGAGCTGGACCCGCCGCATCAATCATCCGTCCGAAGTGGTCGCGCTGGGCGATCAGATCGAGGTGGTCATCCTCGAAGTGAACAAGGAAAAGCAGGAAATCTCGCTCGGCATGAAGCAGACCGAGATCAACCCCTGGACGACGGTCGCCCAGAAGTACCCGCCGGGCACGGTGGTCGAGGGCGCCGTCCGCAACCTCACGAACTACGGCGCGTTCGTCGAGATCGAGGAAGGCATCGACGGCCTGCTGCACATTTCCGACATGAGCTGGACCAAGAAGGTCAGCCACCCGTCGGAGATGGTCAAGAAGGGCGATCGCCTGCGGTGCGTCGTGCTGAGCGTGGATCAGGAGAAGATGCGCGTCGCCCTGGGCCTCAAGCAGATGACCGAGGATCCCTGGATGCGGGCCGTCCCGGATCGTTACCAGCCCGGCATGGTCATTCGCGGCAAGGTCACCAAGATCACCAACTTCGGCGTTTTCGTGGAGTTGGAGCCCGATCTCGAGGGCCTGTTGCACGTTTCCGAGCTGGCCGATCACAAGGTCGAGAGCCCGCAGGACGTGGTCAAGATCGGCGACGAAATCGACGTGAAGATTCTGCGCGTGGACACGATCGAGCGCAAAATCGGTCTTTCGAAGAAGCGCGCCGATTGGGCCGGCGAAGCCGGGCACGAAGAGGAAGCCCCGCGCAAAGAGCGCAAGCGCCGCGGCGGCCTGCACGGGCCGGGCGAGGGTTTCCTGGGCGAAATCGACGACGTGCTGTTCCACAAGCCCCAGCAGGAACCGCCGCCGCCACCGCCGCCCGCGCCGCCCGCGCCGGAGCAGCCATAAGAAGTGCGGTGTGCACACTAGCGTGCCACTGCTCTTAAGCAGTGCACCGCTGATGACGTAAACAGAACGGGCCGCGCGTCAAAAAACGCGCGGCCCTCGTCATTTCGAGTCTTCCCTGTGGCGATGCGCCCGTTACTCGCCGCCCACCCCCGAGGACCTGGTCGCACGGCGCAGCTCATTCTCGAAAGCGTATGCGATGA
>JAAYXS010000316.1 GCA_012515775.1 Phycisphaerae bacterium | reverse complement strand
GGCGTCCTGTTGTAGGCTGCGCGCGGGTAATAGATCAGGCGCCGTTGGTTCACGAACATGACCGCACATATGGCGATGTAGGCGGCCACGATCGTCACAGCGATGATTATGACAAGGCGTCGCAGCCAACGGCGGAATGACTTTGGCAGCTTGCGGGCGGCGCCAAGCGTGGTGGAGGTGTCGGCTTGCGGTTTACTTTCCTGCGGCTGTGCGGGACTGTTCACGGCTTGCCTTTCGTACTCTGTGGTCTTGGAGCTGTGTGTGCTGGGGATGATACCGGATGGTGGCAGTGTTGCGAAGTGCGATTGTGCAATCGGGTATGGTGGCAGTCTGTGTTGGGCATGCCCGCGCTTTAGCGCTTGGGCATGGCACCCGGCGCACACATGCGGGGGCTCGAAGCCTACGGAGTGATAGGGTGATAGAGTGATAGAGTGATAAAGTGATTCTGCAAGTCGCCCTTTATCACCCTATCACTTGATCACCCTATCACCTTGTCGCGGGGCTCGGCACTGCTTGAAGCTGCGCTTTCAAGCAGTGGCACACTAGGCCAATGTCAAGGAGGCCAATGCCAGACGAGCCGGCGGCCGGTTTAGCCGAGTGCGTAGCGCAGCCAGACGATGCCCGCGCCTACGCTCTCGGCGCTGATCAGGCGGGCTGCGATGGGGCTGTCTGCCGCGCCGAGGTCGGCGGCGCGGTAGAACGAGCGCGCCGAACTGCCGCCCACCAGGACCGGGTGTACGAGCACGCTTACCTCGCTCACCAGACCGGCGCGCAGCAGCACGCCGCTGAGCACGCCGCCGCTTTCAACGCGCACGACGCGCGCTCCGTACTGCGCGGCCAATTGCGCCAACGCGGCCTTGAGGTCCACTTGCTTTTGTCCCGCCACCAGCGCCGGAATGCCGGCTTTGGCCAGGTATGCCATGTGGCGGGCCGGCGTAGTCTGCGAGCACAGGGCAATGGTCTGACGCCAGTAGCCCGCGGCTAGCAGCGCTGCGTGAGTGTGGACCCTTCCCCGGCTGTCGACGATCGCCAGCAGCGGACGCGTGTCGCCGGGGTCCGGCGCGGGCAACGGTTCTTCCGTGGCAGGGGCGTCCGCCTGCGCGGCCGCCAACAGGGTGTCGCTCCCGGCCAGCGTCACATCTTCCTTCCAGGTCGCGACCAGACCGTAAAACGTGCCGAGATCCGGTGTGAAACCGTCGATGCGGCCGTCGGCGCTCACGGCCGTGTGAATGATTACTCGGGGTAGCATCTTTGCTCCATTTGTGAAAGAGGAGCCGGCCAAGACGAAGGTGGCGACTTGGCGGGTCACTTACGTCAGGCGGTAGCGCACGCCGCTCACCGTTTTTTCGGCGAATAGTTTGCGGACGGCCTGAACGCGATCTATGAAACCTGGCAGGGCTTCGGATCTGACGCGTCCGGACGGCGGGTAGATGATGAGGGCCGTGCCGCCGCCCGCGATGCACATCGGCGCCATGTTCATCAACGCTTCCACGCGAGGCAGCGTGAACAACTGCCGGACTGCGTCTTCGGCCGGTCCACGGAGCAGGTAGCGCTTGGAGAACTCCGGGTGTTCCTGGATGTCTATGTCCTGATAGCCGAAAGCGGCGCCGATCTTGTGGAAGATGTTCTCGGGACGAAGCTGGAATTCGGGCAGATCGGTTGCCAGCCGCGGAAAGGCAGCCACGGTGTGCCGGTGCGTGCGCCGGTTCTTGCCTGACCCGGTGATGTATTGGTAATCGAAGATCCACAGCTCCTCGCCGCCCTGGCCCCCGCGCAGCCAATGCTTGGCGCGCCGGTCGTGCCCCTGTTTGAAGAGGTGAAATTGCGGCAGTTGCGACAGCACCTCGCCCGCGTCCGCAGCCAGTTGCAGACCGGAATGCGCGGCAAACTCTGCGAAGGCCGCGGCACGCTTCTTTTCGGAAATCGCGGCCAGCGCGACGGCCGATAGGACTGCCAGCAGGCCCAATGAGACTACGAGGAGAATGAAATAATCCGGCATCGACAGGTCCCTTCCGCCGCGGCGGCTCGTAGGCTCCCCGGTGACTCATCGTCCGGCAGTATCGCGCTCTTGGGGCCGGGAGGCAAGAACTGGAATATCGGGCGAACGCCGGCGCCCCAAGCAAGAACGCGGCGCAAACGCCGCGGCTATGGCAGTCGATTAGCGAGGGCCGGCAGGGTGCTTTGCTGCGCAGGAGCAGCTCGCAGTCAGCGCATAATCGGCGCGCGACCACGCCTGCTCCAACTGCTGTTGGACTTGGGCTGCCTGGGCTTCGTCTCCGCGCTGGCGTAACGCTTGCGCCAGGCCGTATAGCGACCAGCCGTTGTTCGGCCAGCGCTGCAAGTCCTCCCGGTACACCGCTTCAGCCTCCGCCGGGCGCCCGGCGGCCAGGAGGACGGCGCCCAGCGACTGGCGGACGGGCTGTATCCACTCCGGCGGCTCCATGTAGATAAGCTTGTCTTCGAGTTCGACGGCAGTGCGTAGCTCGGCGATGGCTGTGTCGTAGTCTTTGCGACGAAAGGCGATTTCGCCGGCCAGCACATGGTCGGCGATGGCCAGCATGTGGCTGGCCGGATTTATCATCAACATCGTCTCCGGCGGCACTTCGGCCGCGGCCTGGCGGAAGGCGGCCTGCTCCTGAACGGCCTGGTCGAGTTGGCCAAGCGCGGCATACGCAGAGGCCCGCGCGAAGCGCCAGTATGCGGTTGCGACCGGCATGTATTCAGGCGGCGCCGGCTCACGCAGTATTTCCTGCCAGCGGCCGAAGCGCATCAGCACTTGCAGAGGTACGGGCATGAGCGGATCGACGTGCGCCGTGTGCGATTCGACGAAATCGGGCGGGATGTCCGCGATCATCTCGCGGGCCGCGGCGAGCGCCACCTCGCTGCGGCCTTCCATCATGGCCGTAAAGGCGAGGAAGTGATGGTTGTGGGCCATGTAAACGCGGTAGAAGGCCTGCTGCGGCGAAACGGCGCGGTACTGCTGGTCGGCGGCGATGGCCCGCTCGTTAGCTTCAGCCGCCTGCTGCCAGCGCCCGGTGCGGGCGTAAATGTGGGCCGGCATGTGGACCAGATGCCCGGCGCCCGGCACGAGTCTGGTCAGCCGGTCGGCCGAAGCCAGAGCCTTGCCCGGCTCGGGCGAGGCTTCGACGGCGTGGACGTAGAGGTGGTTCGCGCCGGGGTGATCGGGCGCTTGCTGCAGAGTTTGCTCCAGGACCGCGACGACTTCTACTGTTTCCGGGCGCGGCCGGCCATCGGTGGTCCAGAGGTCCCAGGGGCGCAGGTCCATCAGCGACTCGGCGAAAAGCGTGCTGACGTCGGGGTCGTAAGGGTGCGCCAGCCACACTTCGCGCATGGCGGCGGCGTAAGCTTCGTCGAGCGGGCGGCGGTTCTCAGGCGGCGGGTCGGCGTAACGGCTGGCGAGCGCCTGGATGAGCGCGCGGTCCACGGGCTTTGCCTGCCACTGCAGCGCGAGCGCCCTCTTAAGCGCGTCCCAGGCCGCCTGCGACTGGGCCGGGCTCATGTGCGGGTTGTTAATGTGCGGGCCGTTGGCCAGGGCGATGCCCCACCAGGCCATGGCGAAGTTCGGGTCGAGCCGCGCGGCCTCCTTGAATGAGCGGATGGCCTCATCGTGGTTGAAGGCGTACGCAAGCACCAAACCTTGGTTGAAGTAAAGCTGGGCGACGGGTGACGAAGTGTTCACCGGGCGTTCGTACGTACCGAGGCCGGCGAACAGCGGCGTGTCCGACGTGTTCGTCTGGGGCGAGTAGGGGTGGCCGGTGGCCGTGGTGATCAAGACGGGGCACAAGAGGAAAGGAATGGCGCAGCGTGCGAAGAGGGCGCGCAGAGTGCGGTGTTTTTGCATTACTCAAATCTCCGGCGAGGGCGGACGTTTTTTCACGGGCGTATACCCACGCTTTCTTGGTAGCGCGATTGTAGATGTGGCGCGGGCGGGTGACTGAAGAAGGTTGTTAGTTGTTAATGATTGCGCTGGTTGGCGGCTTGGAGGTTGCGGGCTGGCCGGATGCCACACGCACCGGCGCTGGGCTGAAGATTTTTTGAACTATGCGGGTGGCGCGGTATACTGGACGAGTGCAATTGTCGTTCAATTGCGAGAAGGCACTTTTTTTGCATAGGAGAAGAAGGACGTTGTTGCAGAGGGCGAGAGGTTTTCGCTGGGCATTCGCTGCGAGCGTGGCGGCTGTACTGGTTGGCAGCTCATTTTCCAGCGCCGGTGTAATTTACTTCTCAGACGCGTACTACCCAACCACGAGCGACGGTTTCATCCGGTCAGTAAACACGGATGGCAGCGGGTTGCAGACCATCTTGAGCATCGGCGGAGGCGTGCGCGGGATGGATGTGGCCGGCAACAGAATCTTCTGGAGCGACGTGGACAACGATGTAATTCAGAGGTCATACCTGGATGGCAGCGGCGTCGAAACCGTGGTCGGCTCCGGGCTGTCGTTCCCCATGGGCCTGGCCACTGACGCGGCTCACAATCGCCTGTACTGGGGCGACGCGCTCCTGGGTCGGATTGACAGCAGCGACATGGATGGGGGCGGGGCCGGGCCGTTGCTGACGACGCCGTTCGGAAACGGATTGGAGCTGTATGGAGGGAAGCTGTACTGGACGACCGCCGTGATGGGCGACTCGGGCGACATCATGCGCGCCAACCTGGACGGGTCGGACCCGGAAGTTGTACTGACCGGAGAGGGCAGGCCGAGCGATATCGCTCTGTTCGGGGGGAAAGTATACTGGACTGATTACGTGCTCGACCGCGTACGGCGGGCAAACCTGGACGGCACCGGCGTTGAGGATTTGTACATCGTGGGGGCGAACTGGAATCCGGGCGGGATCACGATCGACCCGGTGGAGCAGAAGGTCTACTGGGCGCAGTCGACGGGCGTAGGGTATGAGTCGGCGCTAATGCGGATGAACCTGGACGGCTCGGAACAGGAAACGCTGCTGAGCGGTATCGGGATCGGGGTCAGCCTGTGCTGGGTACCGGAGCCGACGGCGCTGGCGCTGCTCGCGGTGGGCGCGTTGGCGCTGCGGCGACGCAGTTAGGTTCAAGGCAAGAATTAACGGCGCCATCCGGGGATCGCCCCGGGTAAACGTGGGCGTACGCAGATGCGTGTTTTTCGGCAATCTGCGTACGCCCTGCATTTTTGAAACGGGGCATGAGCACACATTCGCTGCCATAATGACACGCGCGGGGACGCGGTCATAGACCCTAAGTACACAAATAACAAGGATTTAGGTCAATTCTCGTTCCGGAATGCCGTATGCTCGGCAGGGGAGGATGGCAGGACCTGACTGGTTTGAAACCGGTCCCACATAGGTCGGAGCTAAGGCATGAACTTGGAACGATTGACAATCAAGGCGGCGGAGGCGGTTCAGCGGGCGCAGCAGATGGCGCAGAACGCCGGCAACCCGGAGCTGACGCCGGTGCACTTGCTGGCGGCGCTGGTCGGGGCCGGCAGTCCGGCAGTGGGGGCGCCCGAGGAAGACGGTGGGATTGTCGTCCCCGTGCTGGAAAAGGCCGGGGCGCATGTTTCCCAGATTCGCAGCATGGCCGAGGCGGAGTTGCGGCGGCTGCCGCAGACGCGGGGCGGCTCGCTGTCGCTCAGCCGGCAGTTGGCTGAGGTCTTCCAAGCGGCCGAGCGCGAAGCTTCGCGGATGAAGGACCAATACATCTCGACCGAGCATTTGCTGCTGGCCTTGGCGGACGTGGCGAGCGACGCCAAGGAGATTCTGCGGCTGAATGCGGCTGGCAAGGACGACATTCTGGCGGCGCTGAAGGAGGTGCGCGGGACGGCCTCGGTCACGACGCAAAGTCCGGAGGATACTTACGAACCGCTGAAGCGTTACGGGCGGGACCTGGTCGAGGCGGCCCGGCGGGGGAAGCTCGATCCGGTGATTGGCCGAGACGAAGAGATTCGCCGCTGCATGCAGGTGTTGGCGCGGCGGACGAAGAACAATCCGGTGCTGATCGGCGAGGCGGGGGTGGGGAAAACGGCCATCGTCGAGGGGCTGGCGCAACGGATACTGGCGGGGGACGTACCGCAGGCTCTAAAGGACAAAAAGGTCGTGGCCCTGGATATGGGGGCGCTGATTGCGGGTGCGAAATACCGCGGGGAATTCGAGGAGCGATTAAAGGCCGTCATAAAGGCGGTGGTCGAATCGAATGGGCAGGTCATCCTGTTCATCGACGAGCTGCACACGGTGATTGGGGCTGGCCGAGCGGAGGGGGCGGTGGATGCCGGGAATTTGCTGAAGCCGGCGCTGGCGCGGGGCGAGCTGCGGTGCATCGGGGCGACGACGCTCGACGAATACCGGCAGCACGTTGAGAAGGATAAGGCGTTAGAGCGGCGCTTCCAGCCGGTGTACGTGGGCGAGCCGACCCTGGAGGACACGATCGCGATTCTGCGCGGGCTGAAGCCGCGGTACGAGGCACATCACGGCGTGCGCATTCAGGATGCCGCGCTGGTCGCCGCGGCGACGCTGTCGCACCGGTACATCACGGAGCGGCACTTGCCGGATAAGGCCATCGACCTGGTGGACGAAGCGGCCTCCAGGCTGCGAATTGAGAATGATTCGCTGCCGGCGGAGTTGGATGAGACGCGCCGGCGAATCATGCAACTCGAGATCGAGCGCGAGGCGCTGAAGAAGGAGCGCGACGAGGCCGGGCGGAAACAGCTCGAGAACGTCGAGCGCAGCCTGGCGGAGTTGCGCGAGCAGGATTCGCGGCTGACCGCCAAGTGGCAAAACGAAAAGAGCGTTATCGACGCGATCAAGTCGCTCAAGGAGCAAATAGACGCCAAGCAGACGGAGCTGCAGGATGCCCAACGCCGCGGGGAGCTGGAGCGCGCCGCGCGCATCCGTTATGGCGAATTGCCCGAGCTGGAGCGGCAGTTGCGCGACCGGGAAAAGCGGCTGACCGAATTGCACGCGCAGGGGGACGGAATGTTGCGCGAGGAAGTGACGCCCGACGAAATCGCGGAGATTGTGAGCAAGTGGACCGGCGTGCCCGTTGCCCGGATGCTCGAAGGCGAGCGGGAGAAATTGATCAAGATGGAGGAACGGCTGCATGCGCGCGTCGTTGGGCAGGATGAGGCCGTTCGGGCGGTGTCGGATGCCGTGCGGCGTGCGCGGGCCGGGTTGGGCGACCCGAATCGCCCGATCGGATCGTTCCTGTTCCTCGGCCCGACCGGGGTCGGCAAGACGGAGTTGTGCAAGGCGCTGGCGGAGTTCCTGTTTGACGACGAAGCCGCGTTCGTGCGGATCGACATGAGCGAATTCATGGAACGGCACAGCGTGGCCCGCCTGATCGGAGCCCCGCCCGGCTACGTAGGGTTCGAGGAGGGCGGCCGGCTGACGGAGGCCGTTCACCGGCGGCCGTACAGCGTCATTCTGTTCGACGAGATCGAGAAAGCGCATCCGGACGTTTTCAACGTTCTGCTGCAAGTTCTGGACGATGGGCGGCTGACGGACGGGCATGGGCGGACGGTGGATTTCCGCAACACGCTGATTGCGATGACCAGCAACATCGGGAGTCAGTACATCGCGGAACTGGCGACGGCCCGTGAGGGGGGCGAGGCGAGCGCGCCGGTGGAAATCGAAATCGAGATGCGGGTGAAAGAGGAGCTGAAGAAGTACTTCCGCCCGGAATTCCTGAACCGTATCGATGAAGTGATCATCTTCCACCGCCTGAGCAAGAAGGAGCTGCGCGGGATTGTTGATTTGCAGGTCCGGTATCTACAGCGGCGGCTGGCCGATAGGGACATGGCGCTGCGGCTGACGGATGCGGCGAAAGACCGGCTGGCCAGCGATGGGTACGACCCGGTTTATGGGGCTCGCCCGCTGAAGCGGCTAATCCAGCAGCAGATTGAGAATCCACTGGCGCGACGAATTCTGGCTGGCGAGTTCGGGCCGGGAGACGAAATTTCTGTGGATGCGCGCGGCGAGAGATACGTGCTCGAAGCGCTCACAAAGGATGAGCCTGTGCCGGCTTGAGCGGGCACAGGCGGGTAGGGTGGTCGCAGTACGGTTATAGGACTCGGCATAGCCCTGCTGTAACCATGAAGCGGACTCCGAATGCCCACAAGGGTAGACGTACGGGCCGCGGGACGATCGGAAGCGTAGTCATCCCGCTGCCGCAACGTTCATAAGTCGTGTTGGCAATTGGACTTGTGTGCGTTCTGGGTCTGGTGCGCGACACGAGCTTGCGCAGAAAACAAGCAGTAGGCGAGCGAGGCGGCGCGCCTCCCGGCGGGCCTGAAAACAAGCCTCGGTAAGACTGTCTACAGTCGTATCTTTCCGATTCCAATTCTCATCGCGGTCGTTCAACGGGCCGAATAAATTGCAGACCTCGATTATTTGTCTTGCGGCGACCATTCGACGGCTGGTATCATCACGTGAGATCGTTTTGACAGCCGATGCGTGCGGTTTTGGGCCGGCATTGGCCGGCTGATGCGGGGGAGTGCGCCGGCGTCGGATGGGTAAGTAGTGTCACACCAACCTCGTTGAGTCGGGCTTCAATCCAACAAAAAGGAGAGTGAAGACATGTGGAGCATGGGTAGTCGCAGGGTGACGCTTGCGGTGCTGGCAGTGGCATTTGCCAGCCTGCCGGCGATTGGGGCCGGACCGGTCACCGTGACGGTGCTCGAGAACACGCCGGACAAAATCGTCGTCGACTATCAGATCGGGATTCACCAGCAGACGGTGGTGACTATTGACGGGCAGCCGTATACGGTGCTGTCGCTGCCGCACGAGCCGGTCATGCTGGAGCGCGGGGCGCCGGAGTTGCCGAAGGTCTGTCGCAGCATCATCGTGGGGCCGGACGCGGCCATGGAGGCGAGCGTCGTCGCATCGGAGTACTACGATATCACTGATATTAAGGTCGCTCCTTCCAAGGGCAACATTTCGCGCCAGATCGATCCCGCAACGGTGCCCTACACGTTCGGGCCGGAGTATTCGGCCAACGCGTTCTATCCGGGCCAGTTGGTGGGTCTGCAGGCGCCGTACATCATGCGTGACTTCCGCGGGCAAGTGCTTGAGGTGTTCCCGTTCCAGTACAACCCCGGCACGGAGACCTTGCGGGTGTACACGCACGTGAGGGTCGAAGTGGCGCGCAGGGGCGTCAGTACGGACAACGTGCAGTCGCCGCGGCGCGACCGGCAGGTTTGCGCGGCTTTTCATCAGCTCTATAAGCACCACTTCATCAACTACGTGCCCGAGACCCGTTATGACCCCCTGGAAGAGCAGGGCAGCATGCTGGTCATCTGCTACGACCAGTGGCTTCCGAACATTCAGCCCCTCGTCGACCACAAGAACGACATTCTGATCGAAACGACGGCGGTGGGCGTGTCGACTATCGGCAGCACGTCCTCGCAGATCGCGGCCTACATTCAAAACGTGTATAACACGACCGACCTGGCTTTCGTGCTCTTGGTAGGCGATGTGGCCCAGATCCCGTCGCCCGGGCCGGGGGCGCGCGATCCGATCTACTCCAGGGTTGAGGGCTCGGACAATTACCCGGATATCATGATCGGGCGTTTTTCAGCCGAAAACGCGGCCCAGGTTGATTTGCAGGTGCTGAAGTCAATCCAATATGAGGACGAGCAGTACACAACGACCGACTGGTTCTGGAAGGCAGTCGGAATTGCTTCCTCGGAGGGCTCCGGCATCGGCGATGATGGGCAATCGGACTGGGTGCACATGGACGAGATTCGGGGCTGGCTGACGGACTACGGCTATACGGCCGTCGACCAGATCTATCAGACGACGGGCGCGACGGACGCGATGGTGGCGGCCGCGGTGAATGAGGGACGTGGGTTAATCAACTACTGCGGGCACGGCGGCATGACATATTGGGTCACGACCGGTTTCGACATTAGCGATGTCAATGCTCTGACCAATTACAATAAGTTACCGGTGATCATCTCGGTGGCCTGCAACAATGGCGAGTTCCAGAGCGGCACCTGCTTCGCGGAGGCCTGGCTGCGGGCGACGCGCGACGGCCAGCCGACGGGGGCGGCGGCCATGTACGCCTCGACTATCAGCATGTCCTGGGCGCCGCCGATGGAAGGCCAGGATGAATTTAACCTGTTGTTCACATCGGAGGCGTATTTCGCATTCGGCACGCTCTGTTTTGCCGGTTCGTGCTCGATGATGGACGAATATGGCAGCAGCGGGGTAAATGAGTTCGAGTGCTGGACGGTGTTCGGCGATCCGTCGCTGCGGATCGTAGGCGTGGCGTATATTCCGCCGCTGCGCATGGCGCTGGCCAGTGAATTGCCGGAGTACATCGCACCGGACGTGGCCACGACCATTCGGGTGAGCATTGAGCCTGGGACTGAGACGCTGGTGGCCGATTCGCCGACCCTGCACTATTCCTACGGGGCGGGTTTCGTCAGCGTGCCGATGGTGAACGTCGAGGGATCGCTCTGGGAGGGCACGCTGCCGCCGCCGGCCTGCGGCACGCGACCCCAGTACTATTTCACCGCTCAGGGCAATCTGGGCTCAGTGGTACAGTTGCCGGCGGCTGAGGACGGCGGCGCGTATAGCGCCAGCGTGGGGAACGTGCTGGTGCTGCTGGATGACGACTTCGAGAACGAACGCGGTTGGGCGGTCGCGAACGATCCCACCCTGACCGCGGGTGGGTGGGAGCGCGTGGCTCCGTTTGCCGGGGACGACCCCAGCGTGCCGCCCGCGGATTACGACGGGTCCGGACAGTGCTACCTCACGGACAATCGCTACAGCAGCGACGTTGACTTCGGCCCGACGATCCTGACGTCGCCGGTGTTCGACGCCAGCAATGGCGGGGATTTGATTCTGAAATTCGCGCGCTGGTTCATGTGCGACGACCCGCTGCCGCCGGCTTTGGATTATCTCGATGTTGAGGTCTCAAACGACGGCGGAGCGAGCTGGACACGGATACAGCGCCTGCGGCCGTCCGAAGATTGGGCCAACGAGGTGCTACATCTGGGCGATTTTGTGCCGCTGACGGCGCAAATGCAGGTGCGGTTCAGCGTCAAGGATACACCGAACAACTCGCTCACGGAGGCCGCCATAGACGCAGTCAAGGTCGTGAACGTCTACTGTCACCTTGAAAGCAGACTGGGCGACCTGAACTGCGATGGCGCAGTGAATGTGTTCGACATCGACCCGTTCGTGCTGGCGCTGACCAGCGCAACCGAGTACGCTGCGGCTTTCCCGGCCTGCAACATCAAGAATGCCGATGTCAACAGTGACGGAGATATCAATGTTTTCGACATCGATCCATTTGTCGACCTGTTGATCCAGTAAGGAGCGTAACGGGCTGACGCCGTCACGGCGAACGCATTGAATTTGCAGCGGCCGGACCTGGACAGGTGGCTGGGTCCGGTCGTTGTATTATGTGCAACGGGCACTACGCCATGCCAGGGCTGGGGCTGTGCGTGCGTACGGCGTGGCGCGGCGGATTCGCTTATGCCGGCGGCTGGACACTCTCATAACGCCTCAATGCGTCGCGCAATTCGGCCTGCAGTTCCTGGCGAAGCGTTTCCGGGCGGATTACCTCTGCGTCGGCGCCAAAGCCCTTGATCCAGCGCTTGAACTCGACCAGATCCGCCAGCTTGAATGTCGCTTGCAGCGTGGGGCGGCCGTCGCCCAGTTCCTCGAACAGCGTGGGTTCGGAGGCCAGGCGTTCGACCTGCTGGCTTTCGTGCCAGAGGCGTTCTTCGACCAGGGCCGCGGCCGGGCCGGTGAAACGGACGACGATCTCGACCGGCGGCCCACTCGAACGCACGATGCCGAACGTGTTACGGAAGTGTTCCTCCAGGCGGAAATTGACGGGGCGCTCGAATGGTTGCGGGGTCTGGCTGGCCGTGGTTATGCGCGTGACCTTGAATATGCGGATGGCGCCGGCTTTGTGTGAGAAGCCGACCAGGAACAGGTCGCCCTCGTAAAGCACCAGGCCGTAGGGGTCGACCAGCGTTGTGTACCGCTCGCCGCGCCAGAGTGAGTCATAGGCGATGTCGACCGCGCGGTTCTGCTGCGCGGCTTCGGTCAACGTGCGGATGGTTCCGGCGTGGGCGGAGTAATCGGTCAGGCCAATGCGGCGCACATAAACCACTTCGTCCAGGCCGCGGAAGTATTCCAGGGCTTTGGCGGGAAGCTGGCTGCGGATTTTGTCGCGGATTGTGGCCAGGCCATCCGCGAACAGAGTTCCCGCCAGCGGCTCGAACAGGTGCTCGGCCAGGTGCAGCGATATGGCTTCGGTGAGGCTCAGGACGAGCGGGGCGGTCTTGAAGAAATCGTGCGGCAGGCGCCAGAAGCGCTTGCCGCATTGGTCTTGGTCATGGTCGACCGGAAAACCCATTTCCTGCAGAGTCTCGAAGTCGCGTTGAATAGTCCGCTCGCTAACGCCGTTTTCCTCGGCCAGCTCGCGCAGCGACAGCCCCTGTCCGCGGCTTTGCAGCATCTTGAGCAGATTCCACTGACGCAGTACCTGGTCGCCTCGTGGCATAACGCTCGCTCCATAGTTGAACCGACTGAGCCGAGCGCATGATACGACGTTTGAGGCGTCGGTGCGGCCGGGGACGGCGGTAAGGAGATCAGG
>JAAYXS010000315.1 GCA_012515775.1 Phycisphaerae bacterium | reverse complement strand
TGGCCCGCGTGCGCACCGGTCTGGAGTTGATCAAAGAGCCCTTCCGGCTGGTCGGACAGAAAATTCTGGTTCGTGCCGACGCGAACCGCTCCGCCATCCTGGCACAGTTGCAACAGCAGGACAAGCTGCCCTCAGACACCAGCGCCGGCTTCAGCGCCCTGGTGAAGGAGTCCAATCCCTGGATATCGCAAGCCGAGCACGAACGCCGCTGGACCGTGGCTCTGAAACAGGAACTGGAACAGGTCCTGCGGCAGTTTCGCGGCGTGAAATCGGCCAGTGTGTTCCTGCCGCTCAACCAGGAGCGGCGGCGCTTCGCGCAACAGGAAGCCGCCGCCACTGCCAGCATCACGCTCGTAATGGCCGGCGGGGAACCGGTGGGCCGCGACCTCGCCCTGGCGGCCGCCCGGCTGGTCTGCGGCGCCGTCCGTGGGCTGCCTTTGCGGAATATCGAGGTGCTCGATGGCAACGGGGTCAGCGCCTTGGACTGGGATAGCGAAACCGCGGCCGGCAGCAGCCTCGACCGCCAGCGTCGCAAGGCCGAGCAGGACATCCGCGCCAAAATTATCGCTCAGTTGCCCGATCCGAAGAGCCGCGTGGCGGTGCAAGTCGAACTGGAGCTGGCCAACAAGACCAGCGAAACTCAGGCGCCCACCGACCCGGTTGAAAGCCGGGTCGAGACGACCTCGGAACGCACCGTCCGGGCGCGTCCGCACGGGCAGCCGGGTGTGGTGCCCAATGTGGGCGTTTCCGCCGGCATTCCCGCGGCAGACGAAGGCACCAGCAAGGAAACCAGTAGCACCGAGTACACGTCTGGTTACCGGCGCATCCAAGAGGCTACTTCGCCCGGCGGCTTGAAAGAAGTCTGGGCGGCGGTGAATCTCTCGCGCAGCTACCTCGAGCACGTATTTCGGCAGTCGCAGCCGAGTGCGGGCGATCCCAACGAGGAACAACTGCAGCAGGTTTTCGAGCGCGAGAAGCCGCGTGTCGTCAGCCAGGTTAAGAAACTGGTCAAACCGCAGGACGACACGCACGTAGCGGTGGACTGGTACTACGACACAGTTCTGGAAACCGAGCCGGCGGCGGTGCGGGCCACAGCCGGCGATGAAGTGCTGGACTATGTGCGGCGGTATGGGGCGCAATCCGGCCTGGGGCTGTTGGCGGTGATCTCGCTGGGGCTGATGCTGCGCATGGCCCGCAAGCGCGACGGGGGCGAAGCCTTCGGATTGGAGATTGGATTGCCCAAGGAGTCTATCGAGGCGGCGCGGCGGGCGGCCAGCGACGTGGCCAAGGCCGCGCGGCGCGAGCAGAGCCGCCGCACGGGGCAGGCCGCGGCGCCCGGCCAGACCGGGGGCGAGGTGCTGGAAGTGATGCCCTCCGCGATCGGGCAGGCCGCGATGACCGAAGGCGTGTTGGTGGCGCAGGAAGTCGACGAGCGCACCGTACAGACCAACAAGATGCTCGACCAGGTGGCCCAGGTCGTCGATGGCGACGCCGAAATGGCCGCCACGTTACTCGAGCAGTGGATTCAGCGCAATGACGCCTTGGAGCGTTGAGTGGAACACATGGCGCGCTTCAGTCTGAAAACATCAGATGAGCCGTCCGGACTGACCGGCATCCGCAAGGCCGCGATTTTGATGCTGGCGTTGCGGCAGGACACGGCCGCCAAAATTATGGGGGGGTTGACGCGCGATCGGGTCGAGGAAATCTCGCGCGAAATCGCCAGCATCGACATGGTCGAACCGGAACTGCGCGAGCAGGTCGTAAACGAATTCTACAACCTGGTCCTGGCGCGACGCTATGTCGACCAGGGCGGCTTGGCTTACGCCCGCAATCTGCTGTTGAAGACGGTGCCGAGCGATGAAGCCAAACGCATCATGGCCACCATCGAGCATTCAATTCACCAGCAGCCGTTCAGCTTCTTGCAGAAAACGGAGAAGGAAAACCTAATTACATTCCTTCAGGAGGAGCACCCGCAAACGATCGCGCTGGTGCTGTCTTATCTGCCGCCCGTGATGGCCAGCGAGGTAATGACCGGCCTGCCAACGGAGCGGCAGATCGAGGTGGTTACGCGCATCGCGCAAATGGACCAGACCTCGCCCGACATTATCAAAGAGGTCGAACGCGGCCTGGAAAAACGCTTGGCCGGCCTGGTCTCCGAACGCTTCGAGCGCGTCGGCGGCATCCAGGCCGTGGCCGAAATTCTGAATCTGGCCGGCCGCGCCACCGAAAAGGCCATCCTGGAGGGGTTAGAGGAAAACGAGCCGGGCCTGGTCGAGGAGATTCGCCGGCTGATGTTCGTGTTCGAGGACATCATGCGTGTGAACGACAAGGGCATTCAGGCCGTGCTGAAGGAGGTCGAGAACGAAGAGCTGGCCTTGGCCCTGCGCACTGCGAGCGAGGAGCTCAAGGAAAAAGTCTTCAGAAATATGTCAGAGCGCGCCGCGCAGATCATCAAGGAAGAAATGGAGTTCATGGGGCCGGTGCGCGTGGCGGACGTCGAGCAGGCTCAGCAGAAGATCGTGGACATCGTTCGCCGCCTGGAGGACTCCGGCGAAGTGATCGTGGCCGGCAAGGGCGGCGACCGGGACCTGGTTGTGTAAACGTGTGGCGCCGAGGTCCCGCCGCTGCCTGAGAGGTCACCGGCCGGACGCCTGTGCCACAGCAGTGCCCCGTGAGTGAATGGCTGGCATAATTCGCAAGGAAACAGTGACACGCACCGCGGCGTTCTCCTTTGCCGACCTGGAACAACAGGGGCGGGCGATTATTGAACGCGCCCAGGCGGAGGCCCACGAAATCCTGGCCGCGGCGCAACGCCACGCCCTGGAACTGGCCGAGCGCGAACGCCGCCGGGCGCTCGAGGAGGGACGCGCCGAGGGACTCGCCGAGGGACGCGCCGCCGGACTCGAACAAATTCGGGCCGAAGCCCACGCGGCCGCCATGCGCGAGGCGCAAGCCGATGTGGACCGTCTCACCCAGAGCCTGCGGGCTGCCTTGGCTGAGTTCGACCAGCACAAGCGCAGCCTCATCACCGCCGCCGAGAGCGGGCTAATTGAGTTGGCCCTGCGAATCGCGCGACGCGTCTGCAAGCTGGAGGTTGGCCGCTCGACCGGCGTCGCCCTGGCCAATGCCCGCGCGCTGCTCGACATGGCCCAACACGCAGAAGACCCCGAACTGTGTTTCAATCCGGCCGATCTTGAAATGCTCCAGGAAAGCGGGGCTCAGCTGGCCGCCGCCGTCCAGCAATTCTCGCACGTGAAACTTGTGGCTGACGAAAAGGTCGAACGCGGCGGCTGCCTCCTGCGGACACGCGCCGGCGAGATTGATGCCGGACTGGAAACGCAAGTGCAGCGCATCGCGGAAGCCTTGTGCGTCACCGTGGCCGACGTCGAACCCTCGCCGCCGTCCGCGCCATCGCCCGAGCTGCCGGCCACCAATGCAAGACCACCGCTAACGACCGAAGGGAACACAGCCACGTGACCACGGCGCCCGCACAAAACTCTCTCGCCTACGACCGGGCCGGTCTATCGCGACCGTTGGCGGCAACCGCCGCCACGGATGTGTTCGCGCACGTCGCAGATGAAGTCTCGGGGCTGCTCAGTGAACGCATCATCGGGCGGGTCGCCGCCATTACCGGCATGACCGTCTACGCCGCAGAGCTGCCCGTGCCAGTCGGCGCACGCTGCGTTATTCACACGCGCCGCTCCGGCCGCATTCATGCCGAAGCCGTCGGCCTGCTCAACAATCGAACTGTGCTTTCCGTCTTTGGCGAAGCCACCGGCATCGCCCCCGATGACGCGGTGGAGTGCCTGTCCGGCCCGCCGCGCGTCCCGGTCGGCTTCGACCTGCTTGGACGAGTCCTCGGCAGTCAGGGTGAACCCCTGGATGGGCGCCCGGCCCCACGCCTGAACATTCGCTACCCGCTCTACTGCGATGCTCCGCAGGCCCTGCAACGCCGCCCCATCGACCAGCCGCTCGGCCTGGGCATCCGTTCAATTGACGGCTTGCTCACCGCCGGCCGCGGGCAACGCCTGGGCATCTTCGCCGGCACAGGCGTGGGCAAAAGCGTACTGCTGGGCATGATCTGCAAGCACACGCAGGCGGACGTGAACGTGCTGGCGTTAATAGGTGAGCGCGGGCGCGAGGTGCGCGACTTCGTCGAACGCCAG
>JAAYXS010000314.1 GCA_012515775.1 Phycisphaerae bacterium | reverse complement strand
CGATTCGTGCCGGATCAGCTCGTGGCGAAAAGAGTAGATCGGCTGCGACGCGGCGGCACTCATGACTTCAGCGCCTCAGCCAGGTATTCAACCCAGTGCCGCGCGCCAACGCCCGTGTGATGGGCAATGTGCTCGCGGCAGGAAAAGCCGGCGACCGCTATGTCGGCCGCTCCTGGCGCGCGGATGGCCGGAAAGAGCCGCTGTTCGCCAATGGCCCGCGCGACGTCGTAGTGCTCGACCTCGTGGCCAAAGGAGCCGGCCATGCCACAGCAGCCGCTGTTGATCTCCGCCGCCGCGAGCGTGCACAGCTTCAGAATGTGCATTACATCGGCGGTGCCGGTCAGGGCTTTCTGGTGGCAGTGTCCGTGAAACAGCAAGGAGGGAGCGGCAGACCGCGGCGCCGGCGTGCCGCCCGTGTCACGCTTCAGCAGCTCTGGCTGCTCGCGCAACCTCGCGGCAACAAACTGCTCCAACGGCTGAACTAGGCCGGCGATTTCCCGCGCCGCCGTCGTTCGCACAAGTTGCGGCAATTCATCGGTCAGGGCGGAAACACAACTCGGCTCGGTGCACAGGATCGGAATACCGCGTTCGGCAAACGGCCTCAGGACTTCCACGTTTGCGCGAGCCAGCCGCGCGGCCTCGTCGAGCAGCCCCTTGCTGATAAGCGGGCGGCCACAGCAGACTGTCGGCGGAACGATGACTTCGCAGCCGAGTGCTTCCAATACGCTTACGGCCGCGACGCCGACTTGCGGGGTGTAGAAGTTCATCCAGGTGTCGGCGAAGTAGACGACGCGCGTATGACGGCCGACGGGACGCGCGTGCGCTAGCTTTCGGCCGCCCCCTGCACTGTCGGCCGCCGCGCTTCGCCTGGCGAACCAGGCGCGAAACGTCTGCCGCGCGAAGCACGGCGGCGGAACCCGGCGGTCCAAGCCGTAGAGGTGCTCCATCATGACGCGCACCGCTCTGGAGCCGAGCAGCCAGTTGCTCAGCGGGGCGAAACGGCTGCCCCAGACGGCCAGGTCGACCGATCGGGCGATCAGACGACTACGGCGTGGCACTCCCAGCCGCTGGTTGCGCTTGTGCAGCCATTCGGTCTTGAGCTTGGCGACGTCCGTACCGGTCGGGCATTCGGTCTTGCATGCCTTGCAACTAAGGCATAGATCAAAAACTTCGTCCAACGCCGGATCGGACAAGCCGTCGAGCAGGTTACGGTTGGACAGGGCCAGGCGCAGGGCATTGGCCCGGGCACGTGCGGTGTGCGTCTCGTCGCCGGTTGCCATGTACGACGGGCAGAGCGTTCCGACCAGGCGTTTGCGGCAATCCCCGACGCCGCTGCACATCTCAGCCTGCCCAGCCATGCCGCCGTACTTGGAAAAATCCAGGACGGTCGCCGGCTGGCTAGACTTGAAATCGCCCCCATAGCGCAGATTGGCATCCATCGGCAGCGGATCAACGATTTTGCCGGGGTTGAGGATGCCGAGCGGGTCGAATGCGGTCTTGACCCTGCGGAATGCCTCGACCAGCGCGGGTCCGAACATCCGCTCGATCCACTCCGAGCGAACGATGCCTTCGCCATGCTCGCCGGTCATGGCGCCGCCGAACTCGCGGACGAGCAGACTGACGCGATCCGCGATGCGCCGCAACTTCTGCACGCCTTCATGCGTCTTGAGGTTGAGCGCCGGACGCACGTGCAGCAAGCCGACGCTGGCGTGCGCGTAGTAGCCGGCCCGCTCGACCCCCTCCTCCGCCAGGATTTCATTGAGGCGCGCGATGTAATCAGCCAGCCGCGCCGGTTCAACTGCGCAATCGTCGATGAAGTCGTGTGGCTGCACGTCGCCCGGGCGCGACAGCAGCAGGCCGGTGGCGGCCTTACGCACGTCCCACACGTCCTCCTGGCGTGGCGGTTCGGTGATCACACGACAGGCGTAACCGATCCCGTGAGCCCGCATGTCGGCGGCGAGGTCCTCCAGCCGGCGTTGCAGCGCGGCCGAGTTCTCGTCGTAAAGCTCGACGATCATAATCGCCGCGGGGTCGCCTTCCAAAAACCACCGCCGCGGCCGCATTACCGGGTTGTCCTTGGTGCCGTCGAGAATGAGCTTGTCGAGCAGCTCAACGGCGGCCGGCTGATGGGCCAGGATGGCGGGCACGGAGCGCAAAGCGGCGAGCAGGTCATCGTAATGAATGACCGCCAGGCCTTTGCATGCCGGCAGCGGCAACAACTTCAGCGTGGCGGCCACGGTGACGCACAGCGTGCCCTCGCTGCCCACGAGCACCTGCTCGACGTTGGTCCGGCCGTCTACGGTGCGCACGCGATCCAGCGCGTAACCACCGTTGCGGCGAAAAACCTTCGGAAAACGCGCCGCGATCTCGTCGGCGTATTCGGAGGCCACCGCCGCAACCGCTCGTTCACATGCGGCCGCGAGCGAGGATTCCTCGCCGGCGGGAAGGCGAGGCTGCCGGCGAGCCGCTTCGCCCCACGACGCCAGCGAGCCATCGGACAGAACCACCTCCAGCCCGAGCACATGGTCGCAAGTCCGCCCCACCACGATCGAATGCGCA
Organism: Phycisphaerae bacterium; assembly: GCA_012515775.1. Lineage (GTDB taxonomy): Bacteria > Planctomycetota > Phycisphaerae > UBA1845 > Fen-1342 > JAAYXS01. Next base: position 3,809 of record JAAYXS010000314.1, on the reverse strand, counting down.
CCGGCCGAGTTATTACCGATCATGCCGCCGATGGTGGCCCGGCTGGCGGTGGCGACGTCGGGCGAGAAGTGCAGGCGATACTGCCGGAGCTGGGCGTTCAGCTCATCCAGCACCACGCCGGGCTGGACGCGCGCGGTGCGGGCCTGCGGATCGACTTCGGGCACGCGGTTCAAATAGCGGGACAGGTCCAGAACAATACCGCGATTGACACACCCGCCGGTCAGCCCGGTCCCCGCACCGCGCGGCGTAAGCGGCACGCGATGCCGGGCACAAGCCCGCACGAGTGCCTGCACGTCGGGCACGCTGCGCGGAAACACCACGGCGTCCGGAAAGATCTCATAGATGCTGGCGTCGGTGGCGTACAGGGCCCGCGTCAGGCGGTCAGTGCGAATTTCGCAGGAGCTTCCGCTGCGCAGCTCTTCGATGACCGCCTGAAGTTCGGCCATCGGGGCGCGTACTGAGTGCGCCTGCGGTTCGGCTTGCGTAGAGCTATGCGAATCAGAGCGCACGCCGCGCGTACTCCCGGCATCTGGCCGCCGTCATCTTAATACGCTGGCCGGCGCGGCGCAAGGATCAGCGCTTCGGCTGGGACGAGCGCGGCGAATGATGCCCGAGGCGGGCTCAGCGCGAACCGCCGCCGTCCGCCGGCGGCACACTGGTCGCCACGTGGCGTTGTTTGATAATCAGCGGCGCCACGACGTGCTCGATGAAGTCCGCCGAAGTAACGTCAGTGTGATTGCCGCGGTAGCCGTATTCGCGGTACTTTTTGCGATATGGCATGTTTTGCACGCGCGCGTCATACAACATCCGCGCACGCTCGCTGGAAACATCGCGCAACTCGAACCCCAACAGGCCCGCGACCGCCGGGCTGCCGAGTAGTTCGTGCTCGCGGTCGACCGAGCCGGTGATCGGCAGCGCGTAGCGCAGCACCGGGTCATCCGGGCTATAGAAATTATAGACTCGGCGCTTTACGCGCCGCAGCGCAGACGTCAGGTTGTAAGAGCGCGACAGGCTGCTGGCCAGGAACACGACGTTCTCCACGTCCACGCCGTCGGGCAAGCTCTCCAGGGCCCAGGTGGCGATGCCGGTTCCGGCTGACAAGGCCACGATGTGGACCGGACGCCCCGGGTAACGCCGCGCGTAGCTGACGATCTCGCGCGCCAGCTCGCGGGCCTTCTCCCGGTTACGTTCATGATCGATCTGGTCGCGCACGGTGCCGCCCAGCGTGCTTTGCCACTTGAACACTTCGACGCTGCCGCGCCAGCCGGCGCGCCGCAGCCCCTTGGGGACGTCGATCATGCCGACGTTGCCGAAGGTCCCCGCCCCGCCGACGTAATAAACGCGACCGTGTTGACTGCCGCGCAGGTCCGTGCCCAGATCGACGCGCGAAATCGGATTGCAGCCGGCCGAAAGACCCACAGCGGCTGCAAACAGCACGACCGCCGCGAAACGCACAAGCTCGGTTGAACTCCTCACTCTGCCATTCCTTTCCAAGGTCGGCTCAAGGGATTCGAATCAACGGCTTACCGATGTTCTACATCGGCCACGGGAGGCCGACGCTCACGCCGGCCGGGAAGGACCGGCGCTACCGCCGACGGTGGTGGCCGGCGCTAGGCACAGCGCCGGAAGCGTCGAGCGGGCAATTCGAACGAGCTGTGTATTGTACACCAAAATTGCCCCAGGGTGTACCGGACACACGCTCAACGCCAACGGCCGGCGTTGTCGAAACATGTCGCGATTAGCTGCGTCTTGCCCCCGGCAAAAAACGGCGACCGGGCTATGGTTCAACCTGCTTCAGAACGCTCTCTTCAACATATATGGGCACCTTGCTGGCGATGCCCAAAGCGATTGCGTCCGAAGGCCGGCTGTCGACCTCGATCAGCTCTCCGTGTGAGCGAATGATGAGCTTGGCATAAAAAGTGTGCTCTTGGAGATCGTTGATCACGATTCTTTCGAGCTCGGCCGAGAGCGAGGCGATCGTGTTTGCCAGCAGATCGTGCGTCATGGGGCGCTGCAATTGCACTCCTTTGACGCGCCGGTCGATGGCTAGGGCCTCGGTAAGCCCGATAACGATCGGCAAGGCCCGCGGCCCGTTCCGTTCGCGAAGCACGATCAGTTGCTGGTCGCGCGTCTCGCAAATCACGATTTGAGCCAAATCCATCCGCACTTCCATGCGTCGCTCTCCGCTTAGCGCGCCAGTATCCCAGCGTGCCGGGGGTTGTCAAGCAATTACGGCCCGCCGCGACCGCTTGCCCGCCACCGCGGCGGCTTCTAGATTGCACGCATTCCGATCATAGGAGCACAGCCGGTGCTGCGCATTTTGGTACCGATCATCGTCGCTCCGGTTCTGGCGGTGCTCACCTGGCTGGCCCTGGGCGACCCTGCCCCGCGACCTGATTTCGTGGTCGCCTCTCAGGAGCCGCGCACCCTCGACCCGCACCGCGTGAGCTGGATCGCCGAGATTCAACTCGCCAATACGCTGTTCGAAGGCCTGACGCGGCTGAATTCCGACACGTTCCAGCCCGAGCCGGCCGTGGCCGACTCCTGGACCGGAGACGAGCGTCAGACAAGCTGGACCTTCCACCTCCGTCCGGACGCGCGCTGGTCCAACGGCGAGCCCGTCACCGCCGGCGATTTCCGATTCGGCTGGCTGCGCGTCCTCGATCCGGCCATCGGCGCCCAGTACGCCGGCCTGATGTTCGTCGTCGACGGCGCTGAAGCTTACTACCGCTCACGCCTGCAAGGCCACGCCCAGGGCGAGCTGCCGCCCGAAACAGTCGGGATCGAAACGCCGGACGAGCACACGTTGCGTGTACGGCTGAGTGCGCCGTGTTCGTATTTCCTCGATCTCACCTCCTTCCCGACCTTCGCCCCGGTACACCCCGCAACCGTCCAGCGCTGGAGCTACCGCGACGGCCGGGCTGTACCGCAAGCCCAGCACCTATGGGTCCGGCCGGGGAGAATTGTGTGCAACGGTGCCTTCGTGCTGACGCATTGGGGTTTCAAGCAGAGCATCCGGCTGGAGCGCAACCCACACTACTGGGACCGGTCCACCATCGATGTTGATTCTATTCAGGTACATATCACGGCCGACCCATACGCCGCACTATTGGCCTACGAAACCGGCAGCGTCGATCTCGTGCATGGCCTGGAATCCTCAGTCGCGCGTGTTCTGATGCTGGAACAGCAGGCCGGCCGGCGGCCGGATTTTCACATCGGCGACCGCTTCGCCACGTCGTTTTACCGTGTGAACTGCCGCAGGCCGCCGCTGGACAACGCTGATTTTCGCCGCGCCTTATCGTTGGCGATCGATCGCGCGGCCATCTGCGAAAGCGTGCTATGTTTGGGCGAGAAGCCGGCCGAAACGTACATCCCCCCGGGCCTCGCGCCGCTGATGCCACGGCAGGCGCCAGACGGCCGCACGATCTACTACCGGCCGCCGCAGCCGCTGGGTGCGGGTTTGACTTATGCGGCGCGGGTCGAACTGGCGCGCGAGCATCTGCAACGTTACATGACTTCGGCCGGCGTTGAGAGTGCTGCGGACATTCGACCGATAGAACTCGCCTTTGGATCCGACCCTGAGCAGCGCCGCATTGCCCAGGCGATCCAGCAGATGTGGGAAACCGCGCTCTGTCTGCGAATCGAGTTGCGCACACTGGAGGCCAAGGTCCTCAGCAGCCGACTGCGCGATCTCGACTATGACTTGGTTCGCAGTTCCTGGTTCGGGGACTACATGGACCCCAGCACGTTCTTGACCATGTTCACTACAGATGATGGGCAGAACTTCACGGGCTGGTCCAATCCTAATT
>JAAYXS010000313.1 GCA_012515775.1 Phycisphaerae bacterium | reverse complement strand
TCGCATTCGACCGGGTCAGCCGGACCAGGCCGATGGTGTCGATGGTCATCAGGACCAGGTAGGCGATTACGACCCAAACCGCCAGTCCAACCGGCGGCAGCATTCGACTCAGCAGGGCGGCCAACGTTAGGCCGAGCGTCAGGACGAACCGTAGGCCCATTCCGATCAGTACTCCGGTGACCTGGGCCCGCGGACTTCCCGCTGCCCATATTATCGGTGGCGCCAGTCCCGCAAGCGCAGCTACCAGCGCTATGCCCAGCCCCACCGCCATCGCCACGAGCGCCGGCTCTCCGCCCATGGCCCGCGTCGGGAGGTATCCGACTGCGACCAGCAGCAGCACGCCGCCCAGGGAGAATGCGGCTAGACGCCCGTAGGCGCTTGCCGGGCCGAATGTGCGTGGGCTATCGGTGATCACGGCGGTCGAACTCGTCCTGCCCGCCGCGCCGGGCGGGACCATCCTGGTTCATCTTCAGCGCTGCACGAATGAAATTGTATAGCCCGCCTACGACTCCCAGCCCGGCTCCAACGAGTACGCCGACCGGTCCGGTGCCAAAATGGTGATCGAACCACAGGCCCACCAGCGTCAGGCCGACGATCGCCGCTGCCAACTCCAGGCCGAGGCTCGCGTAGCGTAGCGGGCTGGGATTCGGGCGGTCTTCCCGGCTCTGGTCGTTATTGGCGGAGATTTCGATATCCTTTGGCCGGCACGTTCGGCCTCGGACCGCGCCGGCGCCTTGTACCCATCCGCAGCACGAACGAGGCGCATTTAGCCGGTTCGGAGCCAATACGTCAAGCACGCCAGACGGTTAAGGGCGCCGACGATGCCGGCGGCCTGGGGGTCCGAACTGGAAACCGAGGGCTGACAGCGTCATTCCGGACAGGGTTTGAGTGTGGCACGGTCGTTTCGCGAGCTCCCGCATCGCTGACTGCGGGTCCGGGTTGAGTGGGCCGGCAAGCGGTTCCCAGTGTGCGAACATCCGATAACCGACTCAAATAGCGGTCGCCGCCGGGCTGGCTTCGTACGCGGGCGGTGCTTCGAGCATCCGTCGGGCCTCGTCCAGTTGCTTGTGCCTGCCTACCAGTACCAATACGTCGCCGGCTTGCAGGCGGAAGTCGGGTTGGGGCGCGGGAAAGGGCTGGCCGGAGCGCGTTAACGCCACAATCGTCGCTCCTGTTCGGGCGCGCAGGTCGAGTTCGCGGATGGTCTTGCCCTCCGCCGGGCTGTCGGCCTGCAGCAAAAAGACCTGCGTCACGGCGGCTTCGAGAATTTGCAGCCACTCGGTCCGCAGAGCCGGATCGGTCGGCAGACCGCGCAGCATGCGATAGCGGCCGGCGCGCACCAGCATGATCTGCTGGTCGATGATGTTGTCGGGGATGCCGAATTCCTTGAGGACATGCGCGAAAATCTCGATTGAGGTTTCGAATTCTTCGGGAATGACCTGCCGTGCCCCGAGCTGGTAGAGCGTGTCGAGTTCCGAGAGATAGCGCGTCCGAGTCACGATGTACAGATCCGGGCGCGCCGCGTGCACTTGCGCGATGATCCGCCGCGTCGGCTCCAACTCGGCGACTGAAATCACCAGGGCCCGCGCGGTCTCGAGGCCGGCCTGCTGAAGGATCGAGAGGCGCGTGGCATCTCCGATGACCGTCAGTGCGCCATCATTGCGCGCATCGCCCGCGTTGCTGGGATTCATCTCGACCACGCTATAGGGGATGCCTGTGGCTCGAAGCACGCGCGCCAGATTACGCCCGTTCAGGCCATAGCCCACGATGAGCACGTGGCTGCGCAAGGGCGCATTGTGCTCGGGCACCGGAAGGGGAGCTTTGCCGCCGAAGCGCAGGTCCAGACGCCGGTCAACCGCTTCGGACAGGGCCGGCGTCAGCGGCAGCAGCAAGGTGCCCAAAACCGTCGAGCCGACCAGGCAGGCGACGAGTCCGCTCAGCATTTCGGCCGATATCAGGTCCAGGTCGCGCGCCGCCTGGCCGAGGATGTACCCGAACTCACTGATGGTCGACAACGCCACGCCGCCAATGACTGCCAGGCGCACCGGCCAGCCCGCAACCAGGATGGCGCCGCCCGCGATCAGGGCTTTCAACACCACCAGGCCGATGATTGCCCCGATCAGCACCAGTGTGTGCTCGAAAAACAGGCTGAGCTGCATCAGCATGCCGATGGAGATGAAGAATACCGCGTTAAACGCATTGCGGAAGGGCATGATCTCCGACCGAATCTGGTGCCGCAGATCGGTCTGGGCCAGCAGCAGCCCCGCCAGAAACGAACCCAAGCCCCAGGACCACCCGGCCTCCCCAGCCAGCCAGGCACCCGAACAGGCCATGACGATCGCGAACAGCGTCATCAATTCGCGGTTGCGGCCTTTGAGAGTGAACCAGTGTACGAGGATCGGCAGCAGAAAACGACCGAGGACGACGGAGCCTACCAGCCCCGCGAAGGCCAGGCCGGTTTTCAGCAGTGCGGCCGACCAGTCCTCGCTCGTGCGGGCGAGAAGGGGCAGCAGGACCAACACCAGGATCGAGCCGATGTCCTGCACGAGCGAGATGATGGTCGATGTCACGCTCGCGGGCGAATCGGTTTGCCCGCGATCACTGAAGTAGTTGATCATCACCG
>JAAYXS010000312.1 GCA_012515775.1 Phycisphaerae bacterium | reverse complement strand
GTCCAAGCGCCAAGCGCGGACATCCCCCCGCGCTTCCGCTAAAATCCCGCCATGACCCAGCACGGACCGCTTAACATCGAGACTTTCGTTGAGCCCATGTTCCAGGAGAACGGCCTGCTGCTCTGGCCGCAGGGCCAGGCCGGCTGCTGGTTCGTAGATCCCGGTTTCCCGCCGCAGCCCGAGGCCCTGGCGGCCGCGGTCCATCAGCACGGTCTCAAGCCGCAGGCCATCCTGCTCACCCACTGCCACGCGGACCACCTGGCCGGCGTGCGCCTGCTCCAGCAGAAGCTGCCCGGAACGCCGCTGTGGGCCCCGCGTGATGAAGAGCACATGCTCGGCGACGCCAACGCCAATCTTTCCGCACCGTTCGGCTTCTCCGTTACCGCCCCGCCGGCCGACCGCCTGCTCTCCCCGAACGAGCAGCTCGACCTCGGCGGCTTGAGCTGGACCGTCCTGGACGTCGGCGGGCACTCGCCCGGCGGCCTGGCGTATTACTGCCCGGCGGCCGGCGTGGTCATCGTCGGCGACGCCCTGTTTGCCGGCAGCATTGGGCGCCACGATTTCCCGGGCAGCTCGCAACGCCGGCTGCTGCGCAACATTCGCGAGAACCTGCTCACGTTGCCGCCCGAAACCGTCGTGTACTCCGGCCATGGCCCGACCACCACGGTTGCCCGTGAGAAGCGCTACAACCCGTTCGTCGGACTCGATGCCGCGGACGAGGTCGACGATGAGGATTAAGCTCGCACCATACGGACCGGCCGCCGCCCTGCCGCTTGTGCCGTTGCTGCTGATTGGCTGCGCGCCACGGCGCGCTTGGGTGGCCGATGTTTTCCCGGTTGCCTCTGTGGCCGCTCCTTGGAATCTCGACGGCGACGTTTGGAGCGGGACATTCGAGGAGGCAGTCCCCGGGCTCGGCGCCGATGCCGGCCTGTGGCGTGACCCGCAACCCACACGCGTCTGGCTCGCGATCTACCGCCACGAGAACGATAGCTCGCGCCGCTTGGTGGCCCGCGCATTTCAGTTTGAAACCGCCGCCGCGGCCCAAACCATGTACGACCGCATTCGTCCCCCATCGGCCAACGAGTTCCGCGCGGGCGATGCCGGCTGTTGGACCAGCGACGGCGTGCTCTTCGTCTGGGGCCGGCTCGTTTTCGACGTCTTCGCCCCGCAGCCCGGCTGGCAAAACGAGCTTCAGGCCGCCATGCTCGCACAGCATATTCAGAAGCGAATGCCGCCCGGATTGCCGGACACCTCGCCATGAGGGTCGTCGCGCTGCTATCGGTTCTGCCGCTGCTAATCTGCGGCTGCACGCGCGATTCCGCCCGCAACGCGATTCCTCCGGCCGCTGTCGCCGAAGTGCACGATTGGGTGCGCGACCCGACTGTGGTTCCTTCGGAGCAGCACAGCCCGCCCCTGCGACTGCTCTCCCTCGCCCCAAACGCCACCGAAATCTGCTGTGCGCTTGGGCTGCGCGACCAGCTCCTGGCACGTACCCGCTTCTGCGACTACCCGCCGGAAATCCGAAACCTGCCCGAAGTCGGAGATCTGGCCGAAATCAACCCCGAAACACTTGTAGCGCTGCGGCCGGACCTCGTGCTCGTGTCCGGCGCCAGTCGGCCCATCACCGACAAGCTCGTCCGGCTCGGCCTACGTTTCGAATCGCTGCCGGATCGCAACCTTGAGGACGTTTTCGCGGCGGTCGAGCGCGTCGGCCGCCTCACCGGCCGCCCTTTGACAGCGGCCAAACTATGCGACGAGCTGAAGCGCGAGCTGGACCAGATGGCCGCGAAATGTGCCGCGGTGCCGCGGCAGCGCGTGCTCATACTCCTGGCCCCGCTTTCCAGTCCGCCGGCGCCGCCATTCGCCGCCGGCCCGGGTTCGTTCTACGACGATCTGCTGCGGCGCGCCGGACAAGCCAACGCGCTGGCCGAAGAAGGCCGTGCCTTTGGACCGCTCGCACTTGAGGCGATCCTGAGGATTGACCCCGACGTCATTATTGAGCTGCAGCCGGACGGCTCCGACCGTCCCGATGGCGACGCTGACGCGCTGCGGGCCTGGTCACGCCTGGGCAATCTCAAGGCCGTCGCGAACCGCCGGGTTCACGTCCTCACCGGTAGACAACACTACATTCCCGGGCCACGTGTCGTTCAAATATTCGCTGAGCTGTGCCGCATTCTCGGCGGAGAAGCCCATGAGTGAGACCACGTGGCTAATCGAGAGCGCGGCGCTTTCCGTCAGGCGTGGAAAACAGCTCGTTCTGCGCGAGCTGAGTTTTCGTCTGGCGGCCGGTGAGTGCGTTTCGCTCATCGGGCCCAACGGCTCCGGCAAGAGCACGCTTCTGCTGGCCATGCTCGGCTGCCTCAGACCGCAGGCCGGCTCATTGACGCTCGACGGGACGCCGATGCACGCCTTGCCGCCGCGGCGCCGTGGCCGCTTCATCGCCTACGTTCCGCAAACCATTGAACGCCTGCCGGCCTTCTCCATCTACGAACTGGTAGCGGGTGGCCGATACCCACACGTGTCGCCCTGGCGCTCCCTCAGCCTCGCCGATCGAGAGATCGTCGACCAGGCTCTCGAGACGTGCGGACTGACAGACCTAGCCGACCGGCCGGTCACCGCAGTCAGTGGCGGCGAACGCCAAAAAGCCCTTATCGCGGCGGCGATTGCGCAGGACCCGCAACTCCTGCTGCTGGACGAACCGACGACGGCCTTGGACCCGGCCGTGCAAGTGGAACTGGCGCGCCTGCTCCGCGACTGGCACGCTCGCGGCCGCGCCCTGCTCGTCGTCAGCCATGAACTGCAACTGCCGGCGGCTCTGGGCGGTCGCGTGCTCGCCCTGCGCGGCGGACGAATCGTGGCCGACGGCCCGGCCGGCGAAGTGCTGCGCCCGGCACAGTTAACATCCATCTTTGGCGCGGACTTTGTCTCCGGCCGTACGGCCTGCGGGCGGGAGTTCGTCCTGCCGGCTTGGGTTTCAGCGGCAAAGCTCAAGTGAGGACAAGCAGGCGCGCAAGCGGGACGTGTGTGTCTGCCGCCGCTTGAAGTGCTTCATCGCAGACCCCCAAATCTGCGTTACCGCGAATTCAAACCTGCCCGAATGCGTTCGAGCTCGGCCGTTGTGCTGTAGCCTTCGACCAGGTCCACCAACGCAACGCGTCCGCCATGCGATTCAACGTGTTCGCGCCCGACTACTTTCTTGTCGGCCCAGTCGGAGCCCTTCACCAGAACGTCCGGACTTATGCGCGTGATCAGGTGCAACGGGTCGGGCTCATCGAAGACGACGACGTAGTCCACGCATTCGAGGGCAGCCAACAGGCGTGTCCGATCCTCCTGGCGGCGAATGGGGCGGTCGCTGCCTTTATTCAGCTTTCGGACTGAGGCGTCAGTATTGACGGCGACGACGAGCACGCTGCCGAGAGCCTTGGCTTTTTCGAGCAGCTCGACGTGTCCTGGGTGCAGTATGTCGAAGCAGCCGTTGGTGAAGACGACCGTTTCGCCGCGCTGTCGCCGGGCGCTCAGCTCCTCGCATAGCTCACCCAGCTCGCGGATTTTGCCGCGGCCGCGCTGGACGCCGTCGCGCAGTTCGC
>JAAYXS010000311.1 GCA_012515775.1 Phycisphaerae bacterium | reverse complement strand
GGCGACGGCGGCTTCCGGGTCCTTCGCCGAATGGGGGAAGCTGGTCTGAAACCTGCGGCGGATGGTGTCGCGTGCCGCCACCAGGTCGAGTTGTTCGAGATAGCGACTGACAGCCTCCTCGTCGCGGCTGGCGCGCGCCTCGTGAATCGCCTTCAGGCATAGCAGCGCGCTGCGGGCCGCTTGTTCAGGGCCCGACAGCACAATCGGGATCGCCACCGCTTCCTGCCCGGTCGCCGCCGTTGAATGCTGCGACCCACTGGGCCGACAGGCGAGCCAGACCATCGCCGCCAGCGGCAGAAGGCCCACGCCTGCCAGCATCCGCCCCCGCTGCTCCGGACGCCGGTTCCGATTCGCGTGTGATCGTTCTCTCGTTGACATGCGCGAGATTCTAACCCTTCCACACCGGATTGTCGGTCACATGCTCATCGCATCCGGTTCGAGTTTCTGAAACAGGATCGCCGGCTGGCCCAGCACGTGTCCCTCGGGCAATGGCACGGGCGGCTCCCACCGAATCTCATCGTTGGGAAGATTAAGCATCGTCAGCAGGCGTTTCGCGGCCGCCGGCATGAACGGGTAAGCCATGGTCGCCAGATACTGCACCGCGTGGATGCACGTCGCGATCGCCGCCGCACAGTCGGCCGGATCGTCCTTGCGCGTGCGCCACGGCTCGCGGATGCTGAAAAACTCATTGCACAGCCGGGCGTAGCCCATCATCTCTTCCAACGCCGCCCGGAAGTGGTGCCCCTCAATCTGCTGGCCCACCTTGGTTAGCGCCGCCTCACCGGCCGCCAGGTGCTCGCGATCGCGCGGCGTCTGGGCCGTTGCCGCCGGCATCTTGCCGTCAAAGTAGCGGGCCGGGAAGGTCAGCGTGCGATTCACGAAGTTGCCGAACGCCGCCACCAGTTCGCTATTGTTCCGCTGCAGGAAATCGGCCGGGTCGAACGAGGTGCGGGCCGTTTCCGGCGCGATCGCCGTCAGGTAATAGCGCAGCGCGTCCGGATCGAAGCGCTTCAAATACTCCTGGATCCAAACAGGCGAGTTCTCGGCCGTCTTGCTCTTGCTGACCTTCTCGTCGCCTTCGCCCATCCGGATGTTGACGAAATTGTTCGCCACCACCGCCGACGGAAGCTGGTGCCGCCCGTCGGCCATCAGCATCGCCGGCCAGATCAGCGCGTGGAAGACGGTGTTGTCCTCGCCGATAAAGTGCACGATCGCGGATTCCGGATCGCACCACCACTTCTCGTACTCGCGCCAGTTCCCGAGCTGATCCGCAAAGAGCTGGGCCGTGAAGGAGATATACCCGATCGGCGCATCGAACCAGACGAAGAGCACTTTGCCGCGCGCGTCCGGGTCATCCAGCGGCACCGGGATGCCCCAGGAGATGTCGCGCGTCATCGATCGTTCCGGCAGCCCCTGCTTGATCTGCCCCAACGCGAAGTTGAGCACGTTCGCCCGCCACTGCCCACGCTTGCTCTCGAGCCACTCCTTGAGCGGCTGCTCGAATTTTTGCAGGCTCAGGAACCAGTGCGTCGTCTCCCGCACCTCCGCCCGCTCGCCCGTAATCTCGCTGACCGGGTTGATCAGCAGGAGCGGGTCGATCATCTGGCCGCAGTTATCGCACTGGTCGCCGGTCGCGCCGGCGGCGCCGCAGTGATGGCACTTCCCGCGGACGTAGCGGTCGGGCAGAAAGCGGGCCGCTTTCGGATCGTAAAGCTGGCGGGTGCTCTTCTTGGTGAAGTACCCTTTTTCATGGATGCGCAGGAAGAACTCCTGGCTGATGCCCTCATGCATCTCGCGGTAGCCGGGCTGGTGCGTGCCACCGTAGACGTCGAATTCGATCCCCAGGCCGGCGAAGTCGCGCTTCTGCACCTCGTGAAAATGCGTCGAAATCTCCTGCGGCGACTTTCCGGACCGCAGGGCTGAAATCTCGATCGCCACGCCGTTATCGTCGCTGCCGCAAATGAAGCGCACATCGCGGCCGCAGGCGCGCAGGTATCGGACGTAGGTGTCGGCGGGCAAATACGCGCCGGCAATGTGCCCCACGTGCAAGCGCCCGTTGGAATACGGCAAACCGGCGGTTACGAGATAGCGGCTGGGCATACGCTGATGCTCCTAAATTCAGGTCAACCCGCGATGCTATTCGACCGCCAAGGGCAGTGCAATTGAGCCCACCTGCGCAATTGAGCCTACGTACGAACCCGGCTGGGGGGTGCTCATGGCCGGCGTCCGCCGGTGAGCCGCGCTCCTAGGCGGCCCCCGTGCGTTCTACCGATCCTTGGCAACTGGGCAGGGCCAATCAGCGGACGCCACGTTTTCGCGGAGCCGCGCAGGGCGCGGGTTCGCCGACGACCAGGAGCCTCAGCGATGCCAAGGCCGGCGTCCTGCAGCGCGTTCACGCCCCTCTGCATCGCCTCGGATGGGCGCCGGGAGAGTGAGCCGCAGCCGCCCGCCGTAAGCGCG
>JAAYXS010000310.1 GCA_012515775.1 Phycisphaerae bacterium | reverse complement strand
TGGGCCTGGGAGCCCGGGAAACAGCCCATGCAGCTCTTTCATGCGCTATTTTTCCTGCCGCAGGTCAACGGCATCGTGATCTTCACGATTCGCATGATGAGCTACTTCTCGGAGATCAAGCGGGATACGATCCCGCCCACGCAGCGCAGCCTGACGAAGTTTCTGGCGTTTTCCACGTTCGCGCCGACCATGATCGCGGGGCCTATTGAGCGCTACCGCGAGTTCAACCATGAGATCGACCACTGCCACGCGAACCGCAACTGGCGCGAAATGACCTACGGGCTGTTTCGGATCGCGCTCGGACTGGGCAAGCACCTGTTCAACATCGTGGTCTTCGCGCCGCTCGTGTACGGCTGGGTGCTCAATAGCGGGTACTATTCTCACCCCGAGAACATCCGCAGCTACTGGGCCCTGCTGATCTCGATCCAGCTCCAGGTCTTCTGCCTGTACCTGAACTTCAGCGGCTATTCCGATGTTGCGATCGGCATGGGACGCGTGATGGGCTATCGCGTTATCGAGAACTTCGATCGCTATTGGCTGTCGTGCAGTCTGACGGAGGCCTGGCGCCGCTGGCACATGAGCTTCTCCTTCATCCTGCGGGATTACTTCTTCATACCGTTGGTGCGGCGCGGCTGGAATGTCGTGCTGGCGCTCATGATAACATTCGCCGTGTGCGGGCTGATGCACAACCTGGCCCCGTCTTTTGTGCTCTGGGGCCTCGTCATGGGCGGCATGGTTGCCATCAATCAGCGCTGGTCGCGCTGGATGCGCACCCTCGACCGCCAGCCGCACCGCGCGTTATCCGCGGTGCGCCGCCATTGGATGCGCCTGCAACCGCTGCCGCGCCTGTGCGCCTGGTTCCTCACCATGAATTGCCTTTGCGGTTCGGCATTGGTGATTATGAACGATGGCGGCGGTATCCAGGGTTGGCGCGTAATCTGGGAAATCGTGCGCCGGCCAACTGCGGCATTGCTCAACCTGTTCGGCGTGGAGTGGCAGGGCATACCGTAGCGGTTGCACGGCGGCTGAAGAGGGACGGCGAGTGTTTGCGTTGCCGGAGATTGCGGTTGTGCCGGGGGTTGAGTCCATCTCGGACCTGCTCGAGCCGCTGCTGACGCTGCCCCGGACTTGGCAGACGTTCTGGAAGAGCGACATTCTTTACGGCCGCAACGCGGTGGCGCTCTACCTGCTGGCGATCCCGCTGTTGATGCTGCTGGCGGGGCGCAACCTGCGCTGGGCGATCGTTGTGACGGGGCTGGCGTTTGTAGGCTACGTATTCGGGGCGGCGTATCTCGCCTTCTGGCTGGCCTCTTGCCTGGCCTTCTACGCCTTGAGCCAGCGCTTCGCGATTGAGGTGCGGCGGACGGACGTCTGGCGCTGGGGGCCGCCGCTGGCCGCGATCAGCGTGATTAGCGTTTACTTCATACTGGCGCACACGCTGGACAACATCAAACTGGGGGCCGCTGCGAACTCGTGGCTGCTGGCAAACGCACCGTGGCTGTATCCACTGGGCTACCGCGAGCTTGCCTGGGAGCCGGCTTGGCCGGGCAGCAACCGCCAGTTTTTTTACATGATTTTGCACCGCTCGCACGAGATCGGCACGGCTTACCTGGTCATGCGCATGATCACGTATTTCTCCGAGATCAAGCGCGGCACAATACCCGCCGAACGCCGCACGCTGCTGAATTTCATGGCCTATGTGTGCTATGCGCCGACGCTGATCCAGGGACCGATCGAGCGCTTCAACGAGTTCAACGCCGAGATCGACACCTGCCACCAGCGGCGCTTCGGCGTCGGCCTGCTGGTCGGGCTGTGGCGCGTGGCGCTGGCGGCGCTCAAAGTAATTTTCATGCTCGGCTGCTATGGGCCGTGGCTGGGGCGGTTGGGCATGTTCTCGAAGGACTTTTACCTGCGGCCGGGCGAAGTCAGCAGTTACGCGACGCTGTTTTTTGCCATTCACTTGCAGGTTTTCGGCTTCTACGTGCTGTTCAGCGCGTACTGCGACCTGGTGATCGGCATGTCGCGGCTGCTGGGCTATCGGGTGATCGAGAATTTTCGCTGGCCCTGGATTGCCCGCAGCCTGAGCGACATGTGGCGCCGCTGGCATGTCAGCATGTCGTTCATCCTGCGCGACTACATCTATTTCCCACTGACGCGCAAGCGCTGGAATGGCGTAGTGACGGCGCTGGTTACGTTTCTGGTGTGCGGCATCTGGCACGGCGTGACGGGCAACTACATCGTCTGGGGCGCGGTGATGGGGCTGCTGGTGGCCATCAACCAGAAGTGGTCGCGCTGGATGCGCGACTTGGATCGCCGGCC
>JAAYXS010000309.1 GCA_012515775.1 Phycisphaerae bacterium | reverse complement strand
GCCAGGAAGCGCTCGGTATAGCGTTCATCAACGCGGCGGCAGCAACGCGTGGTCTGCTCGGCAATCTCTTCGTATTCGGGGTCTTGCGTCAGCATCTGGAATTCCCCCGCAAGAATCACTAGCCGCAATAGATGCCGCAGGATCAAGCCCTCCTGCTTGATCAGGTCGCGGCTGCGAACGAATTTGAAAAATTCGCAATCGAGCTCGAACGTCCCGCCGGCCACCCACTTGGCCTCAACCATGACCGGCTCCGGAGCCGCCAGGCGCGTCTGGAAGATGATCGGCAGCATTTCCGGGAACGTCGGCGGGCGCTCCTCCTCGTCGTTGAGTTCCCACGAGGCCCGCATCCAGCGCGGCTTCTCGGGCGGTGCGTCCTCGTCGGGCTCCGGGCCAGTCAGCTTCACGCCCATCGCGATAAGCTGCGGCTCCAGCACTTGGGATTGCAGCGGCCCCTTCGGCAGGTCCTCGGGGATCGGCACCTTCCGCAGCACCGGCGGCGGCAGCGGCAGGACTGACTCCAGCACCAGCACCTTCTCGGTAAAGTTGCTGAAGTTCAGCATCTCGGCCGCGAACGCCCCGTATAGCGGGTCGACGCTGCGGAAGTTCAGCAGCTTGCGGATGCTCTCGTCGAGCGTCACGTGATCGCCGTCTTCGGAGCGCTTCAGGTAGCCCAGCGCCTGCAGGTTGTCGAGCATGAAGTTGAGCTGCGCCTGGAACTTCTCGATGCGGTCAGGTGAGTTGAAACGCTTGCTCAGGAAATCGCGCGTCTCGTGCAGCGTGCCGGTGCGCGTCAGCAGGTACAGCAGCACCTGGTATGGAATCATCGACCGGCTCGACAAGCTGGCCGGTCCGGCCGCTATCAGCGTCTTAAACTGCCCTTCGCTCCAGTACTGCTCGGACTTGCGGCGCGTCGGGCGTTTGCGCTCCAAGTCCTTTTTAACCCGCAGCAGGCCGGGGTCCTTGGTCTGGGCCGGAATCTGGTCGTACTTCTTGCGCCACTTGTTGATCTTCACGTCGTCGTCGTGCGCGACGGCGTAAACGTAGCCTTGCTTGTCGAACTGCGGCCGGCCGGCGCGCCCGAACATCTGGTGGGCGCTGCTGGCTGGGATGAGTTTTTTCTCGCCATGCTTGCCCTTGAGCAGCGTGACGAGGACGACCGAGCGGGCCGGCAGGTTGATGCCAGCGGCCAGTGTTTCGGTGCAGCAGACGAATGGCACCAGCTTGCGTTCGAAGAGGTCCTCGACGATCTCCTTGTGCCGCGGCAGCACGCCCGCGTGGTGTACGCCGACGCCGCGCAGGAGCATCTGCTTCAGCTTCGGCCCGACGCCCTCGGCCAGGTCAGCCTGCCGCTCGGCGAGAACGGCCTCAATCTCCTGCTTCTGCTTGTTTGAGACCAGCGCCAGCCCTTTGAGCTTTTCGGCCAGCTCCCAGCAATCGTCGCGGTTGAAGGCGAATACGAGGGCCGGCGTGCGGTTTTCCGAGTCGTTCGACGAGACCATCTGCACCAGGTGTTCGTGCAGCAGCTTGTCCTCGACCCAGTGATATTCGAGCGGCACGCGCCGCTCCTGCGTGATCACCACGTCGAGTTTGCGGCCGTGCTTCTTTTCCAGCCAATAGGCGAAGTCGTACGGGTTTCCGACGGTGGCCGACAGCAGCATGACGCGCACGTGCTTGGGCAGCAGCACAAGCGACAGCTCCCAGACGACGCCGCGCTCGAAGTCGTTGAAGCTGTGGAACTCGTCCATTACGACGGCGCCGACGTGTTCCATGTCCGCGATGGCCGGGTCTTCGGCGATTAAGTGGTTGAGCAAGATTTCGGCCACGACGACGCGCACCGGGGCCTCGGGGTTCACGCGGCGATTGCCGGTGATCAGGCCGACGTCGTCGCGGCGGAAGCCCCAGCGCTCGGCCAATTCCTGGAAATCGCGGAACTTCTGGTCAGTGAGCGCGATAAGCGGCGTGGTGTAATACAGCCGCTGGCCGGTGTGCAGGGCCTCGAACACGGCCGCCTCGGCGATGAGCGTCTTGCCCATCCCGGTCGGCGCGGCGATCAGCACGCCGGCTTCGGAGGCGAACCAGGCCAGCAGGGCCTCTTCCTGGAAGGGATAGAGGGTGTACGGGAGGGACTCGAGGAACTTGGAGCAAACCTCGTCGCGCGTCATGGGCGCAAGGTACAGACGATGAATGCAAAACGCAAAACGCGAAGCGGAGGCGAGGGCGTGTCGGCGTGCCGCGCCGAGAGTAGCGTAAAACATGTCGAGGGTCGGCGCATAGGACCCACGAAAGTCCTTGACTGCGTAAACACAACGGATATACTATGTTTGACCAACAAGGGAGCGGCACGTGACCAAAACGCTGACCAAGCACGGAAACAGCTACGCACTGGTGATCGATAAGCCCATTCTGGAGCTTCTGCGGGTCACACCGGAGACGCCCTTCGAGATCGTCTCGGACGGGCGCTGCCTGGTGCTGATACCCGTGCGCGATCCGGCCGAGGAACGGAAGTTCCAGCAGGCGTTGGAGCGCGTGCACACACGTTTCGGTCGTGCGATGAAGAAGCTGGCCGAGTAGGATGGCTGCGTG
>JAAYXS010000308.1 GCA_012515775.1 Phycisphaerae bacterium | reverse complement strand
TTTGTCGGCACGTTCCTTTACTGCCTCCTGGTGCTGCGAACCGTGCGTCACGGCCCCGGTGAAACCGCGTTCGTTCCGAACCTCTCCGTCACGACCGCAATTGTGCTGACCACCACCTCGCTTGGCGTGCTCATCTACTTCATCCACCACGTGGCGACCGCCATCCAGGCGGAGAACGTCGTGGCCGTGGTCGGACGCGAGTTGGACGCGGCCATCCGGCTTTACTTTCCCGATAGCGCCCGAACACACCGAAATGAAACCGGCGATGCAGACGGCTTCGATTTTTCCACTGCCGCCCCGGTGCCCGCTCGCCGCACCGGCTACCTGCAGGCCATTGACACCCAGGCGCTCATCCGCTTGGCCGAGCAGCACGACTTGCTGGTGCGCACCACCCGCCGGCCCGGTCACTTCATCACCGAAGGCGCCCCACTCGCCTGGGTTTACCCGGCCGCCAAGTGCACACCCGGGCTGGCTCAGGCGGTATGCGACACTCTCATGGTCGGCAACCAGCGGACAGCCACGCACGACATAGAGTACTCGATTTATCAACTGGTGGAGGTCGCCGTGCGCTCCATGTCGGCAGGCATCAACGATCCGTTCACCGCAATCGCCTGCGTGGATTGGCTCGGCGCTGCAATCACGCAAATCGCCCACCGCTCGTTTCCGCCGGCCTGCCGCTATGACGGCCAGGGACGTTTGCGACTGATACTGAACATGGTGGATTTCGAAGGCATTGTGAATGCCGCCCTCGATCAGATTCGCGAGGCCGCCCGCGATGACGTCGCGGTCAGCTTACGCATCTTGGAGGTTCTAGCCACGATCGCGGGGCAGGCGCCAACCTCCGAACAGCGCCGGATACTGTTGAAGCACGCGCGAATGGTCCGCGCACAATGCGAAACCGCTTTCCCTGAGGAACACGATCGCGCCGCAGCCCGCGAACGTTACGAGGCCGTCATGCGCGCCGCCGGTGAGGTCAACTGATCACATCCCCCCGCCCGTGTGGAGAGTGTCCTCACAAACACCAGTGTTCGTACGTCTGCGTGCGCGGGACGCGACACTGCGGAGAGGATCGCACCAGCGCCAGCGCATCCTGCGCAATCAGCAGCTCCCGGCACTGCGGGTCAAATACGGCCACCTGAGACACGCGGGGAAAGCGCTCGTAGATAACCTCGATCGGCCCCAGTTCAAGCGGCAGGTGGAGCGGCATCAACGGCACGAGCTCGCGCAAAGCGTCGATCACCTCTTCGTCTATGAGCACAGGTGTGGAGTAACGTGCGCCGCCGCTCGTTAATCGGTGGCAGACCGCGGTGGGCAGCGCCCCGAGCCGCTCCCGGACCCAGCGCAGCAACGGCGGCATGGCCGCAGCCCCGTCCCGCACGTCGTCGGCGTTGAAAACCTGCTCGACGACTTCCCGCCCAGTGGCGTCCCGCGCGGCCAGGCGCGGCAGGCCACCGCCGAACCCTTGAATCTGCCCCTTCCAGCGCACGTTCGAGCTCTGATCCTGGACCGCCTCGATCAAATGAAACTTGATGCTCGAACTGCGGGCATTGATGCATAATGCGGTCTTGCTCATGGCTTCGCTCCCATCGCACCGGCCAAGTCAGAATGGCTTGCTGGATGCCGGGTTCATTGCACACCGTTCGTCGCGCTCGCGGTCAGCGCCACATCTGCGTCGCGATATCCGGCTTCGATGCGCTGGCGGATGCGTGACTTGCTGAAATCGAACGGCCCAAAGACTATCTCAGGGCTGGTGTTTTCAATGATGATCAAGTCTTGGATCGCCAAGTACTTGATCAGTAACTGGTAACCCGGCAAAGCCCGGATCGCGGCGGCTTGCTCGGGAGGCGATGCTTGCAGCAGGTCCTCGATAGCGTTGATTGCGGCCACGTATCCGTTGACTTGCCGTAGCGTTTTCAGGTCCTGTGAGAACTTCTGCGCAAACACGACTTCAAAGCACCGATCGAACACCTCGAGCATGTTACGCGGCACGCGCCCCTTGTTTGGAAAGAGCCGCACCACAATTAGACGTTTCCGCACTTGCCGGTCGGGCTTAAGGTAGTCAATTGCGGCCCCGAGCGGTGTATTGTCGAAAAGCCCGCCGTCCCAGTAGGCACGACCCTCTATGCGGGTAAAGGGAAAGCCGGGGGGCAAACTTCCGCTGGCAATAATGTGGTCGGCAGACAGTCGCACTTTGTCGTGGCCGAAGTTGCTGAACCTGGTAATACAGCCCTCGGACACGTCTGTAGCGGTAAGGGCGACGACCGGCGGGGCCGTATTCAGCCGGTCACAATCGATGTACTGACCGAGCAATCTTCGCAGAGGTGTAGTATCGTAAAAACTCGTCCAGCCCGGCAGGTTGTAGTAATCAGTGCGCATGTGGAAGAAGCCGGCATTCCCGAATAGCGACGCGAAACTTTGAAATGCTTCGGGAATGATCCATGGCGTCAGCACCGTGAACTCTTCCCATATCGCCGCCAGCGTCGGCAGCGGGCCCAGACGGCCGGCGGCCAGGGCACTGGCGTTGATGGCGCCAATCGATACGCCGCTGATCACATCTGGTGCGAAACCGCCGGGCTCCTCAAAGAGACGCCGCAGAACGCCAAACTCGTATGCGCCCAGCGCACCCCCGCCCTGCAAGATCAGGCCCGTCTGAACCGCGGGCATCTCTCACCTCCACAGCCCGGCTGGCCGCGCAGACTACGCGTGCGCAGGCGGTACGGCGCGCTGGCCGAAGCCCCTGACAAGGCGCTGTTATGCCATGAACATCCCGCCGTTTACGTTTACTACTTCGCCCGTGATGTACGAGGCCCCGGGCAACGCCAGGAACCGGACCGCTTCCGCCACCTCTTCGGGCTTGCCGAGGCGTCCGATCGGCGTCATCTGGCAGACCGCTGCAAGCACGTTTTCCGGCACGCCGGAAATCATGTCAGTCTCGATGTAGCCCGGCGCGACCGCATTAACTGTGATGCCCTTGCGACTGAACTCGCGCGCCAGCGTCTTTACCAGCGCAATCAGACCGCCCTTGGCGACCGCGTAATTGGCCTGGCCGAAGTTGCCCATCTGCCCGACTAGCGAGGTGATGAAAATCACCCGCCCCCAGCCGTAGCCGGTCATGTGTCTGAGCACCTCCTGCGTGATCATCGCCTGTCCGGTCAGATCGACGTCAACCACCTCGCGCCACACGTCCTGCGTCATCTTCGCGAAGCTCTTGTCGCGCGTGATTCCGGCATTGTTGACGAGAATGTCGATGTGGCCGAAGTCCTTGAGAATTTCCTCGATCATGCGGTGGATGTCGTCGTTACTGCCCACGTTGCCCTTATAGACGCTGCCGTGGACCCCATGCCCGGTGACCAGGCGCAGCGTCTGCTGCGCTCCTTCGTCGTTGCGCACGTAGTTTACGGCTACGTCGGCCCCCTCCGCCGCCAGCGCCTGGCAGATGGCTCGACCGATGCCGCGCGAGCCGCCGGTCACCAGCGCCACCTTTCCCGTAAGCTGCCCCGTGGTGGGGCGCTTTCGTTCCTGCGGCGCGGTTGGCGTCTTGGTGCCCGTTGCCGCCAACAAATCGCTGCCCGTCTTCGCATAAGTTTCGTTCGAAGTGACGACTGCTTCCGCGGCCATAACCCACCTGCTTCTAATGCCCGATTAATGGCAACCCGTCAGTCCGCCCCGGCGAGGCACGCAGACTAAGCTGCGGCTGCGCCCATTGCAGAGCGGCCAATTCACTCGCGCACACCAGAAAAACACACATGAGCTTAGCACCCGGCAGTCGCGCTGGGCCAATTAATTCACCTTTATTGGCGATAAACTCTTACGTGTGCCGGACTTGGCTGGCGAGCATTGCAGGGTCGGCGCACTGGTGAAGCAATGACGACGTGCACACTTGGGTATTGTGAAGGCAGTCTGTTACGCACACCTCGCATCGCATTGCAACTGCAGAGACTGGCGACTCGCCATATCCGCAATTACGGAACGAAGTCCTTCAGCGAATCATCTTACTGACAATGTTGCCGTTTCGTCAGGCGACGGGATGCCAGCCCGCGTCCGCCCAGAGTTGCCCGCTTACCGCGCTGTTGCACACCAGGAATGCGATGGCGTGCGCAATTTCAGCCGGGTGAATCAGGCGCCCGAGCTGCGTAAATGGGAGAATCCGGGTGGCGATAAACTCGTCGCCCAGTGCCCGGACCATCGGCGTATCTGTATAGCCCGGGTGTATGATCGCGCAGCGCACGCCGTGGAAAATCGCTTCTGTCGCCAAAGTGGCTTGAGCGCCATCCAGCCCGGCTTTGGCGGAAGCATACGCTACTTGCCCACGGTTTCCCGACGATGAAACCGACCCGATGAAAATGATTGCGCCCTGTACGCCCTCGCTGGGAGTCCACTTTTTCAGGCCCTTGTTGTGGCGATCGCGGGCCACACTGGCAATCGTTTCCAACGCCCAATACACCGGAGCAACCAGGTCGACCGCCATGACGCGGCGGAACTCCTCCTCGTTGTAAATATCAGGCTCGCCGGTCTCTTTGTTGATTCGCACAGCGAGCCGATCACGCGTGATGCCCGCCGCCGGAATGCAGACCGTAACCGTGCCAAGCCGCCGTTCGAGGTCGGCAAATGCGCTGCGGCGAAAGCCGGGCTCGGTCACATCGCCACAGTAAGGTATCAGCACCTCCCGGCCGATGCGCTTGTTGCCGTCAAGGCAGAAATCATCGACGCCGGGACTCAAGTCGACGACACCGACGGCGCGTATCCCTTTTCGGGCCAATTCCAGGCACGTGGCCCGGCCGATGCCGCCCGCGCCGCCGGTAATCATTGCGACCCGCGTCCGCAGATCAAGCTGCGCCGGCAACGTCTCCTCAAGCGGATTTTTGTGCTGCTTGGCGTTCGGGCCCGAACCCATATCTGTGCCCCTTAATGCGGCCGGAGAGCGTCGGAGCGCTCGCCCAGCCAACTGACCACCTGCGGCCACAGATCGCGGTGCGACTTACTGGAAACCGCCAGACCAATGTGGCCGACCGGAAAATTGATCGATTTACGGTCCGCTGAAGAAACGGCGTCGTTGAAGGGCAGGCTTTGATTGGGAGGCACAAGATGGTCATGCTGCGCGGTGAGGTTCAGGATCGGGCACGCGATCTTCTTCAGATCGACGCGCTCACCGCCAACTTCAAGCTTGCCCTGGATCAGCATATTCTTTTGGAACATGTACTTGACGAACTGGCGGAAGACCTCGCCCGCAACCGGGACGTTGTCGTTCAGCCAGGTCTCCATCGCGAAGAAGTCCTCCAGGTAACTCTCGTCGTCCATCTTCTCGTAAAACCGCATCCATTTCTCAACTGTGTTTTGGAACGGCCTTAGGAGCAGAAACGACGCCTGGAGCCACTCGGCGGGAGCGTTGCCGTAAGCGTCCACCAGCTTGTCGACGTCGAAATAGCGCTCGTCTGACCACACCGACAGCAGATTTGCTTTGGCCGACCAGTCCACCGGAGCGGCCATGAGAATCAGGTTCTTGATTTTCTCCGGCCGCAACGCGGCGTAAATGGCGGCCATGGTGCCGCCCATGCAGTAGCCGAGCATATTCAGCTTGTCGACATCGCACTTTCGCCGCACGAAATCGACTACATGGTCCAGATAGCCGAGAACGTAATCATCCAGCGCCAAGTGCGTATCACTGGGCGTAGGTTTGCCCCAGTCCACGTTGTAAGTATCAAACCCGCCCTGCAGGAAGTGGTGGATCACGCTTTTGCCGGGCCGGAGGTCGACGATGTAGGAGCGATTCACGAGCGCGAAGACCAACAACAGCGGCGTCTTGAACTTGCGTGGTGCTTCGGTTTCGTATTCGAGCAGGCGCAAACCGTCTTCCCGGTAGACGGGGCGCGTGGGCGTGGCGCCGACCCGTGTGCGGCGCATTACGTCGATCACCTTCGGAATTGCCAGCGATTTGGCAATCGCCTGCTGCCAAGGCTGCAGGTAGGATTCGGGGTTCAGGAACCAGGGTATCTGCGTCACAGTCGCCATTATCTTGTGCCTCGCCGGCGGCGTTGTGGCCGGTCAATTTCACGACGTTTTCGTGCGGGGGCGCTTTTCGGCCGCGTTCTCCAGCGCTTTCTCGAGCCTTTCAATCCTGGATTGGATCTCGTCGAGCCGCGTAAAAAGACGATCTTCTGTACCGCGTATCATCCCGACGACCTGCTCCTGATCGACCAGCGAGGGCATCTGAGCTGCCGCCAGGCCCTTCTGCAAATACTGCTTGGTCGCGCCCTGCATGGCCACGACGTTGTCGAACGACTGCTTCATCGCTTTGAGGAAGACCTCGCTGCGCAAGAACTCGTCCGCATATTGCGACATCGCGTCGAAAAACGAACGTCGCATTTGCTCCGCCGCATCCTGCGGGTCCTTCCCGGGTGCCAGACCCGCGGCCACCATCTTTGTGTAGAAGTCGTTCCAGAACGCCAGGAAGGGGTTTAACGACGGCATCGAAAAAGGCGATTCGCCAGCCAAGCGTCACCTCCAGCTTCTCGGGTAAGCCAATCGCGAGGCGCGCCGCCGCGCGCCAGCGCTAATTCGGCCGCTGTCACTGCTCGCGGCGGCGGTGGCCTCCGCGGCTACTGGGCCGTTCGATAAACGCGCGTCCAACCTTCTGCCGCATCAGTGATGACCTTGGCGGTCGTAGTGACCGAGTCGCGCAGGCCCTGGAAGGAGTTGCGCCACAGGGCGGCCATCCGGTCGTACATCTCGGCCGGGTTGGTGAAGGCGGCCGGATCGACCATGTAGGGGGCCAGCGAAGCGTTGCGGCGCACCTGCTCATCCACAAAGGACTGGAAGCGCTCGATGTTTTTCCGGTTGAGGTCGGAGAGGTCGTTAGCGAGTCTTACGTACCCGTCCTTGGCCTGGTCGATGTTCTTGGTCGCCATCTCAGTGTAGATTTGCGCCGTGTCCTCGTAGAACTTCATGCCGGCCTGCATGGCCTTGACGCAATTCTCGGCAACCTGTTTCATCGCATCGAACACGTTCGGGGGGGTCGCAGCGGCTGTCATGAGTGGCTCCTTTTGGGTCTTTCGTCTACCGGCTCTTGCCGGGTTTTTGTGCTTGCGCGCCATCCGGGGA
>JAAYXS010000307.1 GCA_012515775.1 Phycisphaerae bacterium | reverse complement strand
CCCAGCAGAAGTGACTGCGACGGCACCGCCCAGATCCCTCCCCCGACGCCTAACAGGCCGGCGATGAAGCCGGCCGGCAGGCCCACCAGCAGGCCGATCAGGCCCCAGCGACGCGGCATCGGGCTGCTCGGAAAGAGGTAAGGCTCGCCGCGTTTGGCGATCCATTCCTGGATGAGATTGACCAAAACCACGAATTCCAGACAGCCGCCGAAAATCTGCTTGAGAATCCGCGTGCGCTCGCCGGTCATGGTGGCGCTGAGCAGCACGCCCGCGACGACGCCTATTACAGCTAGCGGCACGATGGAGCGCAAGAACGGGTAAATGACGGCCCCAGCCCGCGTGTGGCGGATGGCGGCCGGAATGGCCAGCACAAATGACGTGCTGATCGCGGCCAGGTTGTACACGTGAAACGAATTCGGCCCGTATTTATCGGCGAAAATGAAAGTTAGCGCCGGAATCATCACAATTCCGCCGCCAACGCCCAGCAATCCGCCGAGAACGCCGGCCGCCAAGCCGATCGCAACGAGTCCGCCGATTTGGAGGGCGCCCAGGTACATAACGGGCCGGCATGGTAACCGCGACCGGGCTTGATTGCCTCCCCTAATACAAGAACCCGCCGGCAACTGCTAAGGTCGTCGGCGGGCCAATTTTGGGGGGCTGCGGTATGCAGCCACGTTCACTGCGTTACCGCAGCCACCTCTGTTTATCACTTGGCAACGGATCACCTCCTTTCAATTGGGCACCCAGGCGACCCGAGGTACAGGCCGCCAAAGCCCTGTCGGCCGGCCGTCGCCGACCGACCCAACGCGCGGCGCTGACGCGTCGCTCGGCAGGTGAGCCGCGGCTTGCGGCCCTCGCCCACTTTTGAGGGCCGTCGCTGGCCGTAACTCGGCCTGCGCAATCATTGTACGTCGAAGGGGGCAGCAGGGCAACAAAAATCGCACTATTTTAGTGGCCGATAAACGGGAACTCGCGATTTTCGAACCGAAAACGCTCCGGGGCGATACGAACCGGCTCTGCTACTTGATGCCGTGCATCATGCGCTTGAGCAGCGGCGACAGAACAAACAGCAGCAGGGCCGCGGCGCCTGTCGTGGCGGCAATACCGACAAACACCGCCCCGAAGCCGTGGTCCTCGGTCATGCCGCCGACGCGCCCAGCGAATACATTCGCAAGCGCCGAAGACAAGAACCACACGCCCATGAACATGCCTACCAGCCGCGCGGGGGCCAGCTTGGTAATCATCGATAACCCGACCGGCGACAGGCAGAGTTCACCGGTGGTGTGGAAGAAGTAGGCCAGAAACAGCCAGATCAGAGCCGCCTTGCCGCCAGACGCGGCCTGAGCCGCGCCGATGTAGAGCATGAAAAAGCCCAGTCCGAGCTGGAACAGGCCCAGCGAGAATTTGACCGGGCTGGAAGGCTCGAGCTTGCGGCGATCCAGCCACACCCACAGGCCGGCAAAGGGAATGCTGAGGGTAATGATGAACAGCGGATTGATCACCTGGCTGAGCAGCGAAGCCTTCAGTTCAAAACCGAACACAACGCGGTCAACCGCTTCGTTCGTAAAGCGCGTGATGGTGCTGCCGGCCAATTCGAAAAAGCCCCAGAACAGCATCGAGAAGCAGCACAGGATAATTATCACCAGCATCCGCCCGGCTTCCTCGCGCGTTCCGCGGAATGCTTCATAAAGGAGGTACGGCAGCACAATCAGGGCAATCACTACCGCCATCGACTGGACGTAACTCGGTTTCGAGATCAGGAATGCGGCGGCGGGCACAAACAGCAGCACGCCGATCACCACGAGTACCGCATTGGGTATGCCGAACCGTCCCTCGGTCAACGTGGCGCCTTCGGGCGGCAGTCCCTTTCCGGAAAGCTGTCGCAGGCCGGCCGTGAACACGACGAGCGAGGCGACCATTCCCATGCCGGCAAGCAGGAACCCGAGATACCAGCCCCAGGTCTCGGCGATCTGGCCTGAGAAACCGGCCAGAAAAGCGCCGATGTTGATGCCCATGTAGAAGATCGTGAAGGCGCTGTCGCGCCGCTGGTCGCCCGGCTTATACAGGGTGCCGACGACGGTGGAAATATTCGGTTTGAAAAAGCCGTTGCCGCATGCGAGCAGGCCCAAACCGGAGAAAAACATCGGATCAAGCCCGCGCACCGAATACCCGGAACGAACGAGCAACGAGTGCGTGGCCAGCGTGAACTGCGCCAGGGCCATCAGTACGCCGCCGATATAGATCGCGCGGCGCTGGCCCAGCAGCCGATCGGCCAGCATGCCGCCGCCAAACGTGGCGGCGTACACGAACCCGAGATAAGCACCGTACATCTGGTCCGCATGGCCGCCTGCGGCCCCGAGCACGTTGACCATGTAAAGGGTCAGAATGCCGCGCATGCTATAGAAGCTGAAGCGCTCCCACAGCTCGGTGCTGAAAAGAACAAACAGGCCTTTGGGGTGGCCGAATGGCTCGCCTGGCGGGGGAGCTGACAGGACACCGGTCTCAGCGGGGACCGGATCGGCAGACTGCTTTGACACGTACGACTCCGATTTGCCCGCCGCGGCGGGCGTAAAGCTTTCGCCGGCTGCGCACACCAAACCCGGCCGGCGGCGCCGCCGGCGGGGTGCGGCTAGCATACGGCAAGCCGCGGCGGCACTCCAGCGGAAGTTCTTATGGTTGCACGACTTCCCGCCGGGTGCGGGGGCGGATATAAACGCTCGATCTGACACCTGGAGACGTTATGTCCGTAAGCTCGACCGCCGCGCCGGCGAAGATGAGTGTGGCCCAGCAGATCGGCAGCCTGCCGTTCAACTACTGGGTGGCCAATGCCATGGAAATGCTGGAGCGGCTGGCCTTTTTCAGCCTGCTCGCGATTCGCCCGCTGTTCGCCAAGGCGCCTGCCAGCGAGAACGGCCTCGAACTGAGCTATGCTGAGGTTGGCACCGTCTTCGGCATCTGGGCGTGGTTGCAGTGCATCATCCCGATGATCTCCGGCGGTTACACGGACCGCTACGGGTACCGCAAAAGCCTGATCGTGGCGTTCATTCTGAACGGCTGCGGCTACCTCCTGCTGGCCAGAGCGCTGCCCGTGGCGGAATGGCTTGCCACCCTTGATGTTCCCAACGCGAGCTTCTGGGTACTTTTGGGCGCGGCCTGCCTGATCGGTCCGGGGACGGCCATTTTCAAACCGGCGGTGCAGGGCACGCTGGCGCGCGTGGTGAATGCCGAAACCTCGTCGATGGCCTGGGGCTTGTTCTACTGGGTGGTCAACGTGGGCGGGTTCCTGGCCCCAATATTGGCGGCGTGGCTGCGCGGCGAGGCCGGGCTGAACTGGAGCAACGTGTTCTATGGCTGCGCAATCGTTACGGCGCTGAATTTCGTTCCCGCGCTGTTCATTTATCGCGAGCCGGAACGCGTCGTTCCCGCCGAGGGCCAAAAGGGGCCGCTGGGCGTATTTGTGACCTCCTTGGCGACGCTACTGCGCGATGTGCGTTTTGTGCTGTTTCTGCTGATCGCGGCGTGCTTCTGGTTCATGTTCATGCAGCTTTGGGACCTGCTGCCGAACTTCTTGAATGAGTGGGTGGACACCAGCGCGGTTGGCCGCGTGCTGAAATCGGTGTTTGGCGAAAACCTGACTTGGGTGCTGCCGAGTGGGCAGGTAAAACCCGAAATGATAATCAACATTGACGCGACCTCGATCCTTCTGTTCGTGCTGGTGATCTCCTGGATGATCCGGCGGATGCACAAGATTGCGGCGATGATCCTCGGCATGCTAATCTCGCTGGTCGGCTTTGTCGGAGCGGGGGCGACCAACGTGGGCGCGATCTGCTGCCTGATGATCTTCGTGTTCGCGATCGGCGAGATGATTTGCAGCCCGACTTTCAGCGCGTACATCGGCCTGATCGCACCGCCGGCTCGCAAAGCGCTTTACATGGGCTATTCGAACATACCGTTTGCGATTGGCTGGGGCATGGGCAACTTCGTCTCGGGTCCTATGTACGATCAGATCGGCAGCAAGGAAATGCTGGC
The DNA here is from genome assembly GCA_012515775.1 of Phycisphaerae bacterium. Taxonomy (GTDB): domain Bacteria; phylum Planctomycetota; class Phycisphaerae; order UBA1845; family Fen-1342; genus JAAYXS01. The sequence continues at coordinate 5,546 of JAAYXS010000307.1, read as the reverse complement.
CCGCGCGCACCTCGTGCAGGTGTATCAGTTGCCCGCCGAACTGGCGACGAAGGACAACAAGGCTTTCCCGAGCGACCAGGTTGTCCCCAGCCTGGCCTACGTCACCAAGACCGGCAACGTTGAGAACCTGCGCGAGATCATCGCGAGCTTTGCCGGCCAGGAAAAGCCCGATGCCGAAGCCCTCAAGCAGGCCTACGCGCCGATTCGCGAACAGGTCAGCCCGGCCGACCTGGACGCCGTGCGGCAAATGCTGTGGACCACGTACAACCCACAGCGCGTCTGGTATTACCTGGGCGCGTTCGGGCTCGCAGGCACGGTGGGTATGATCATCTTTTACCTGCTGGCACGGGCGCCGAGCGGCGAGGCGGAACCGGCCGCCTAGTCCGCCGGCTGTACGGCGCCGCGACGCGGAGCGCGGGTGCGCTGATTGGACCCGATGAATAATCCTTCGAACGCCGTCCAGCCCTCGTCAATCGAGCTGCCGCCCGAAGCTGATGCGGCCGTGGCGATCGTGCGCAAGCTGGTCGACGCCGGGCACACCGCGCTGCTGGCCGGCGGGTGCGTGCGCGACTTGCTGCTGGGGCATCCGCCGCAGGATTATGACGTCGCTACCAGCGCCCGGCCCGAGCAGATCGTGCAGCTCTTCCGGAACACCCGGCTGGTCGGCGCGCAATTCGGGGTCGTGCTGGTGCGCAAGCGGCGGCGCTGGGTGGAAGTGGCGACGTTTCGCTGGGATGGGCCGTACCTCGACGGGCGGCGGCCCAGCAAGGTCGTCTTCAGCGATGCTCGCGAGGATGCCCTGCGGCGCGACTTTACCGTCAACGGGATGTTCTTCGATCCGCTGGCCGGCCAAGTGATCGATTACGTCGGCGGCCAGCCGGACCTGAGGGCGGGCGTTATCCGGGCCATCGGCGAACCTTCGGCACGCTTCGAAGAAGATCACCTGAGGCTGTTGCGGGCGGTGCGCTTCGCGGCCCGGCTCAATTTCCCGATCGAGCCGCGGACCTTCGCCGCGCTGCGTGAACATGCACCTCAGTTGACCAAGGTCGCGGTTGAGCGCGTGCGGGATGAGCTGGAGCGCATGCTCTCCCACGCGAATCGCGCAAAAGCGTTTGATTTGCTGCACCAGGCCGGCCTGCTGCCATTCCTTTGGCCGAAGGCGACCTGGTCGGAGCAGCAAGTGGCAGCCGCCAAAGCGCTGCTGGCGCGTTTGCCGGCCGAGGCGCGCTTTGAGCCGGCTTTCGCGGTACTGGTTCTGGACCGGCCCGTGCCCGACATACACAACATCGCGCGGGCCCTCACGTTTTCGAACGACGAGCGCGAGGACGTAGCCTGGCTGGTTGAACATCAACGCGACCTGGACGATCCCGCCTCGATCCCGCTGTCGAAACTCAAGCGGCTGATGGCGCACCGCGCCTTGGGCGATTTGCGGCAACTGGCGCTGGCACGCTGGGCGGGCGATCCTGCGGCCGCAGCTTGGCCCTACGCGCTGCAAGCCCGACTCGCGGCGATTCCGCCGGAAGCCGTCCAGCCGCCGCCGCTGGTGACGGGCGACGACCTGACGGCGAGCGGCATTCCGCCGGGCCCCGTGTACAAGGAGGTTTTGGACGCCCTGTACACGCGGCAGTTGGATTTGGAATTGCTTACGCGCGACGCGGCGTTGGCAGCCATGGACGATTTGCTCCGCGAACGGGGGTTGCTGAAATGACGCTGATCAGGAACGTCAGCCACGGGGGGCCAACGCTACGGCGGGTCACCCTGGCATGCAGCGTGATGCTGGCTCTTGGCACGGTCGGCGGCTGCGCCGCCGCCCGAATGAACCCGGCTGAGTCGGCCGAATCCGATCCCACCCCGAGGCCCGTGACGTTCGCCATTCACCTGGCTTACGACGAGGAGCAACCCGGCCATCAACTAATGATCAGCCGGCTTGGCGAGCAGGTCTACGTCGCGCCGGACGTCGCATTGAACCGCTCCGACTTGGAAGTCGCCCGCGCGTTGCACAGCCAGGAGCGCCATATGTTGCAGCTCGTGTTCAATTACACAGGCCGGCGGGCGCTCGAGGCGTTGACGCGCGCCGCCGTGACGCGCGCCAACGTTCGCCCGATTGCACCCGAGCACGGTCTTCCCGGGGTACCCGGGCGTCCCGCGTCTGGCGCGTCACCAACCGCGAAAACGCCGCCGCGCCTGGCCGTGCTGATCAATGGCGAACTGATCTGCGCGCCGTACATTGATCGGCCCGTTGTCAGCGGCGAGATATGGATCGCCGACGTCTTCTCCTGGCAGGAGAGCGAAGACCTGGCCGCCGGACTCAACGTGGGGCGCCTGCCATGAGCAGTGAACTCCAGGTCACCCGACGGCCGCAGCACGTTGAATTGATGCTCAACCGGCCGGCCGTGCGCAACGCCCTCTCACGCATGCTTGTCCTCGAGCTGACGGCGGAGTTGAACAAAGCGGCGGAAGACGCCGCGCTCCGCGCCATTATCGTCACGGGCGCGCCGCCGGCCTTCTGCGCCGGACTGGACCTCAACGAAGTCGCGGCGGCCGGGCAGAACTTCGACAACGCGCCCTTATTGACGTTGTTCGAGACGATCGAGAACCTGCCCAAGCCCGTAATCGCGGCAGTGAACGGGCCGGCCGTGGCGGGCGGTGCGGCGCTGGCCTCGGTCTGTGACGTGGCGATCTGCGCGGCTGGGGCGCGGATTGCATATCCCGGCATAATGCGTGGTCTGGTCGCGCCGATTGTCATGAGCTATCTGTGCCGGTGGGTGGGCGAGCGCCAGGCGCGCTATCTGGTCCTGACCGGGCGCGCAGTGTCGGCCAGCGAGGCCGTCGCAATGGGGCTGATAGACGAGGTCGTCGCCGACGCGGAAGTACTTGAGCGGGCGCGGCAGATTGCCGGCGCGTTCGCGAACTTTTCAGCGGCGGCGCTGGGCGAAACGAAGCGGCTATTCGGCACGTTGCGCCGGGTGGCTGGTGATCCGGCGGCCGTTCGGCATCTCAATTCAACAGTCGCGCGGGAGTCATGATCCCCAAAAGTGCGTCGAGGGCGCGCGGTTTGACCAAGCGCGTCGAGGACGCACCCTACGGCGTCGAGAGAGCGGCGAATAGGTTCGTGTAAACGTTTTCCAGGTACGCGCGCGGCAGGTGCTGGCCGATGTGGTCCCAGGGCAGCAGCTCGTCGAAGGGCCGCTCGCGGTGGGCATACCAGGCCGGATCGACGCCGGTGGCGGCGTAGGCTTGCTGCCAGATGTGATCGTCAAACGTATCGTCCCAGCCGTCGAAGCGCGCCCCGCGCCGCCAAGCTTCGTAAACCACGGCGCACAGGCGGCGGTCGCCGCGAGAAAAGACCCCTTCCAAAATCGAGCGCTCCGGATCGTGCGTGCGAAGCTTCACGTACTTGGGCCCGCCGCGGCTCAACTCGCGCAGCCGGCGCCGTACCCCGTGGAAGTACTCGACGCGCGGCTGAGCCGCCCATTGCAGCGGCGTGAACGGCTTGGGCACCAGCCAGCCGACCGAAACCGTGACAATGCCGGGCGGTTTGCCGAGGCTGCGGCGCCGCTCGTCCGCGATAGCTTTGCTCAGCTCGTAAATCCCGTCGATGTCGTCCGGCCGCTCACCGGGAAAGCCGGCCATGAAATAGAGCTTGAGCTTGTTCCAGCCGGCCTTGTAGACCTCGCGCACGCCGTCCAGCAGGTCGCCATCCGTGACTTTTTTGCGAATTGCGCGGCGCATGTCGTCGCGGGCCGCCTCAACCGCAATCGTGATGCTGCCCTTGCGGACCGAGATGCCCAGCCAGGGAATGTTGGCGAGCATGCGGTCGATGCGCAACGATGGGAAGCTCAGGTTGACCATGCGCTCGGCGAAGCGCGAGTTGAGCGACTCGGCCAATTCGCGCAACTTCGGGTAATCCGCCGTAGATAACGACAATAGGCCGATTTCATGGTGCCCGGTGGCGCGCCAGGCGTCTTCGGCGATCTCGAGGATGCGCTGCGGCGAACGCCAGGCCAGCGGGCGCTTCGTGTATCCCGCGTGGCAGAAGGCGCACAGCTGCGGGCAGCCGCGCATGATCTCGATGCCGATGCGATCGTGCACCGTTTCAATCCAGGGCACCAGCGGGCGGACGGGTACCGGGGCCTGCTCGAAATCCGGCGTGCGGCAGCGCTCGATGCGTGCGGGCAGGCCGTCGAACTTGGGCGTGAGCGCGGCGAGCCTGCCGTCGCGGTTGTAACTCGGCTCGTACAGGTTCGGCGCGTAGAGCCAGGGAAAGCGCCGGGCCAACAGCGCGATCATCTCGCGCCGCGGCACGCCGGCCGCTTTGTATTCGCCGTAGGCGGCGAGGATCGCGGCGAAACTCGGCTCACCGTCGCCGATGACCACCAGGTCGAGGAAATCGGCGAGCGGCTCTGGGTTGTCGATCTGCGGTCCGCCGGCCAGCACCAGCGGGTGCTCATCCGTGCGCGCTGCGGCTTGCAGAGGGATTCCGGCCAAATCCAGCAAGTTCAGCACGCCGGTGAAGTTCATCTCGTATTGCAGCGAGAAGGCGAGGATGTCGGCCTCACTGACCGGCTGCCGCGTGTCCCAGGTGAACAGCGGGATGTGCTTCTCGCGCATGATGCTTTCGGCATCGACCCAGGGACAGTAAACGCGCTCGGCGCAAACGCCGGGCATGTTGTTGCCGATCGTGTACAGGATTTGGCAGCCCAGGTGCGACATGCCGATCGCGTACGTGTCCGGGAACGCGATCGCAACCCGCACCGCGGCCCGCTCCCAATCGCCCGGTTGCGCAAGCTGATTGACCTCCCCGCCGATGTACTGCGCGGGCTGGCGTACGTAGGGCAACAGCTCCCGGCGCACGCGCTGAAAAAGTGAGGTGGTCGTTGTCATTCGTTCAGCATTCGCGGGCAATCCGGTCCCGATTGACCGCACAGCGGCGAGCCAACGCCGAGTATAGGGGGGCGTGACGCGCTACGCCGCGCGGAGGCATTCGCGGAGGCCACTTGCAGCGGCTCATTCCCTGAGCTTATCGCCGCCCGTACTTGTCCGTGCTGAAAATCTCGCCCTCAGCTTTGCGCCGCGACTCGTCCAGCGGATGGTTCAGATCCGGCGACGCCGGGTAGCCGACCGGCATGAGCGCCACAATCTCCAACTCCTCCGGCACTTCCAATAGGCGCTTGGCCTTCTGTTCGTCAAAGGCGCCGATCCAGCAGGTGCCCAGCCCCTCGGCGACGGCCGCCAGCGTCAGGTGATCGAGCGCGATCGCAACGTCGACCTCGACGCTATTGCGGTGGCCGGCCATCCGCTTGTGAGCCTGCAGCGGCAGGCCGCAGGCAACAACGATCAGCGCCGCGTCCGCGATGAAGTGCTGATCGTTCGCGATCTTGCTCAAGTCGTGCCGCAGCTTGGGATCGGTAACCAGAATGAAGTGCCAGGGCTGAAAATTGCAGGCCGACGGGGCTAAACGCAGGGCGGCGCGCAGGCGCTCCATCACCTCGGGCGGGATGGCGCGCTTGGCGTCGTAGCTGCGAACGCTGCGCCGGATATTTATG
>JAAYXS010000306.1 GCA_012515775.1 Phycisphaerae bacterium | reverse complement strand
TCCGCTCCGCGATTACGCCCCCGCGCCGCTCGCCGCGTGCAATTTCCATTCTTTGGGCTTGACGTAATCGTTACGGGCGGTATTCTGGCACGACTCGACTTATGTGGTCGGGAACCCAGACAGGCTATGACCTTGAACGGACGGTAGAACGCCGATGGCAGGTGAGCGGATTCGTATTCGAATGGAGGCCTATGATCACCGGGCGCTGGATTCCTCAGCCCAGGAGATCGTGGACCAGGCCAAGCGGACGGCGGCCCGCGTGCGCGGCCCCGTGCCGTTGCCCACACGTATTGAGCGGTACACCGTTCTGCGGTCCCCCCACATTGACAAGAAATCGCGTGAACAATTTGAGATGCGCACCCATAAGCGGGTCATCGATATCTTCGAGCCAACCGCCAGGACCGTGGAGGCCCTGAACCGGCTGGTGGTGCCCGCGGGTGTTTTCGTGAAGATCAAGGCATAGTCGGCGCGGCTGCCGACTAACGTTTTTTGTGCGCGGCCTCGCCGCGGTAACCGGGGGGAGTCGGGTCGGCAGACCCGACCTACGCGGCGGGCGGCGTGCTGACAGGAGTGCCGCGGGATGGTCCCGGCGATACTTGGCAAAAAAATCGGAATGACGCAGGTGTTCGACCCATCGGGCGAGCGCGTCCCGGTGACGATCGTTCAGGCCGGCCCGTGCGTCGTGCTGCAAACCAAGCAGGCCGACGGCAAGGATGGCTACAACAGCGTCCAGTTGGGCTTTGACGACGTAAAGCCGCACCGCTCGACCATGCCCGAGATCGGCCACGCCCGCAAGGCCCAGACGGCGCCGAAGCGGTTTGTGCGCGAAATCCGGCTGGCTGAGCCGCCGGATAAGCAGATCGGCGAGACGGTCACGGTAGAGCTGTTCGAACAGGGGGGCGTCAAGTACGTCGACGTGATCGGGACCACCAAGGGCAAGGGCTTCCAGGGCGGCATGGGGCGCTGGGGCTTCGGCGGCCAGCCGGCCTCGCACGGCACCGAGCGCAAACACCGTTCCCCGGGCAGCATCGGCGGTCGAGGCGCGACGCGCGGCCACAGCGGGGCGATCAAGAAAGGCAAGCGGATGGCCGGCCACACCGGGAACCAGCGGCGGACGATCCGCAACCAGCCGCTGGTGAGTATCGACGCGGAGCACAATCTGCTGGTCATCCGGGGGGCGATTCCGGGCGCCAAGGGCAGCTACGTAATCGTGCGGAAGGCCAAGACCCGGGAGTAGCGGAGTAAGGGCCATGCTAAGCGTACCCGTGTATGACGAAACCGGCGCGAAGATTGGCGCCGAACAGATTGACGAGGGGCTGCTCGGCAACGAGGTCAACGCGTCGTTGCTGAAGCAGGTGGTTGTGGCCTATCACGCCAACCGGCGGCAGGGGCACGCCGTGACCAAGAGCCGCTCGGACGTCGTCGGCTCGACCAAGAAGCTCTATCGCCAGAAAGGCACCGGGCGGGCGCGGATGGGTAACGCACGCACCGCGCAGCGCCGCGGCGGCGGCATGGCGTTCGCCAAGCGGGTCCGCGACTTCCGCCAGACGCTGCCCAAGAAAATGCGCCGGCTGGCCCGGAATCAGGCGGTGCTGGCAAAGATTAACAGCAATGAAGCGCTGATCGTGGACGGGCTGAACTTCGACGTGCCCAAGACGTCGCGCTTCGCCACTTTTCTGAAGAAAGTCGACGCGGACAACGGCTGCCTCTTTGCGATGGCGGGGCCCAACGAGACGCTTTACAAAAGCGGCCGCAACATCCCGCGGACCGAGATTCGCCCGGTGGCGGAATTGAACGCGTTTGACATTCTGGCCCGGCGGAAGCTGATCTTCACGCGGGACGCCTTCGCCAGTTTCCGCAATAGCGTGGGCGGGGCCCAGAAAGCGAGCGAATAGGCATGGATATTTACCACACGATCATCAGGCCGCTCGTTACGGAGAAGAGTTCGTACCAGTCGCGCCAGTCGAGCGCGGGCCGCGGCGGGACGTACAGCTTCGAAGTGCATCCCGAGGCCAACAAGCTGCAGATCAAGAATGCCGTGGAAAAAATCTACGGCGTTCGCGTTTTGGACGTGCGGACTTCCAATCGGCCCGGGAAGTTGCGGCGCTTTCGTTACAAGACCGGCCGGACGCGCCAGATCAAGAAGGCCGTCATTACGCTGGATCAGGACAGCCACATTGACTTGTTCTAGGCGGAGCCCGGAAGAGGTAGGTTATGGGCATTAAGATATACAAACGGACATCCGCCGGGCGGCGCAATTCGAGCGTTAATACTTATGAGGAAGTGACGCACCGGCGGCAGAACCGGCCCGCCAAGGGGCTGGTCGAGCCGCTCCCGAAGCGCGGCGGGCGGAATCATCACGGGGTCATCACCGCTCGGCATCGCGGCGGCGGGCACAAGCGGATGTACCGGATCATCGATTTCCGCCGGAATTTGGATAACGTCCCCGCCAAGGTGCTGGAAATTCAGTACGACCCGAACCGCTCCTGCCACATTGGCCTGCTCCAGTACCAGACCGGCGAAAAGCGCTACATCCTGGCGCCGCTGGGTCTGAAAGCGGGCGACACGGTCGAGAGCGGGGCCAAGGTCGAGCCGCAGGTAGGCAATTGCATGCCGCTGGCGGCCATCCCCATCGGCATGGACATTCACAATATTGAGATGAACCCCGGGCAGGGCGGCAAGCTGGTTCGCACGGCCGGTGGCGCGGCGCGGCTGATGGCCCGTGAGGGCAACTGGGCAGTGCTGCAACTGCCGTCGGGCGAAATGCGGCAGGTGCGCGTCGAATGCCGGGCGACCATCGGCCAGCTCGGCAATCTGGACCACCAGAACGTTCGTCTGGGCAAGGCGGGGCGCTCGCGATACATGGGCTGGCGGCCGCACGTGCGCGGCAAGGCCATGAACCCGGTGGCTCACCCGCTGGGCGGCGGCGAGGGGCGCAGCAACGGCGGGCGGCATCCCTGCTCGCCCTGGGGCAAGCTGGCCAAGGGCGGGCGTACGCGTAGTCCGCGGGCGCGTTCGAATCGCCGGATTCTGCGTCGCCGCATAACGAAGTCGTTCGGCGAGGCGAAGCTGCGGCGGAAGTGGTAAGGCAGTGAGCTAGAGGAATACGCATGGCGCGTAGCGCGAAAAAAGGCCCGTACGTAAACGAGCACGTGTTCAACAAGGTGCTCGCGGCGCAGAAGACAGGCGACCGCTCGCCGATCAAGGTGTGGAGCCGGTCGTGCACGATAGTGCCGGAATTTGTGGGTGTGACGTTCGAGGTACACAACGGACGGCACTTCCAGAAGGTGTTCGTGACCGAAGACATGGTCGGGCACAAGCTGGGTGAATTCTCGCCGACGCGATCGTTCCGGGCGCATACCGCACGCGCGGTGGCGAAGTAGCAGGAGGCCTTTGAGATGTGGACGGCAAAACACCGCTACGCACGGATCGCCGATCGCAAGGCGCGGCTCGTGGTGGATCTGATCCGCGGGCGGCGGTGCGATGACGCGGTGGAGCTGTTGCGCTTCACGCACAAACGCGCCGGCAAATTGGTCGATCGCGTGCTCAAATCCGCGATGGCCAGCGCCAATGAGGCCGAGGCGTCCATGCACCGCCTGGTCGTGACCGAAGCACGGGTCGATCCGGGTCCGATCATCAAGCGCTTTCACCCGAAGGACCGCGGGCGGGCGCACCCCATTATGAAGCGGACTTCTCACATTACAGTCTCGGTGAGCGAAAAGGAATAACGCGTGGGCCAGAAGTGCAATCCAATCGGCTTCCGGGTGGGCATTACCGAAGGCTGGAAGTCTCGCTGGTACGCCCCCAAAGCGGCCTTTGGCGCGTTCCTCGTCGAGGACGAGAACATCCGCCGCTTCATCGAAAAGGAACTCAACGGGAAGCCGCCTTTCGCCGGCATCTCCAAGGTCGAAATCGAGCGCACGCGCGACGAAGTAAAGGTGATCCTGCACTCCGCCCGCCCCGGCGTCGTGATCGGCGCCAAAGGGGCCGAGGTGGACAAGCTCAAGGAGCGCCTTGAAGACCTGATTGATCGCCGCGTGTCCGTGAATATAGTCGAAATCAAGAATCCTGATCTCGACGCCCGGCTGGTCGGCCAGGGCATCGCCGAGCAGCTCAAGAAGCGCGGCAGCTTCCGCCGCATCATGAAGATGAAGTGCGAGGCCGCCATGGCGGCCGGGGCCAAGGGCGTGAAGATCATCTGCTCGGGCCGGCTGGGCAACGCGGAAATGGCCCGCACCGAAACACAGATGCTGGGTTCGATTCCGCTGCAGACGCTGCAGGCCGAAGTGGACTACGCGATTACGCATGCGGTGACCACGGTCGGCGTGATTGGCATCAAGGTTTGGATTTATCGCGGCAGTTATGGCGAGCAGCCGGCGACGGCGGCCGGAGACGGCCGGTTCCGCCGGCGGGCGCGCCGCTAGTGGGCGTTGGTTTAGGTGTGCTGGTGTTGGAGGTCTGAGTCTCCGGCGTGGCACACAGCAGAGTAGCACAGGGTAGTCAGACGGTAGTCAGTAGGAGTTAGTTATGCCGGGCAACATGCCGAAACGCGTGAAGTACCGCAAGGCCTTCAAGGGCCGCATTCGCGGGAATGCGCTGCGCGGCAACAGCGTAGCCTTTGGCGACTATGGTTTGCAGTCGCTGGAGCCGGCGCGGGTGACGTCGCGGCAGATTGAGGCCGGGCGCGTGGCGGCCACGCACTTTCTGCACCGCGAGGGCCGGGTTTACATCCGCATCTTCCCCTGGAAGCCCATTTCGAAGAAGCCGCTGGAAACGCGTATGGGCAAGGGCAAGGGCGAGGTGGACATCTGGGCGGCGGTGGTCAGGCCGGGCATGGTGATGTACGAGGTCGGGGGCGTCGGCGAGGACGTGGCCAAGGCGGCGCTGTTGCGGGTGGCTCACAAGCTGCCGGTGCGCACCAGGTTCATCGCCCGCCGTCATAGCGTGTAGGAGCCGGGCATGGCGTTGACGATCGAGAATTTGCGGGCCATGAAGGCGGATGAGCTGCACGCGGAGCTGGAGCGCCTGCGGCGGCACTTTTTCGACCTGCGGGCCCAGGCGGTGACCGAGAAGCTGGAGGACCCGACGCAGCTCGGCAAGACCCGGCGCAGCATAGCCCGCGTCTTGACGGTCTTACGTGAGCGCGGCGAAAAGGATATACAGCAGCGGCAGGACCATCTGACGGCCCAAGCCGCGCGGGCTAAGTGAGTTGTGGTAGTGCAAAGGTCGTGCAAAGCTCCGCTTTGCCGGCACTGATTGCAGAACGGATAGCACGGAATGGATACGACTGAATCCGGAAAAGCCGTGGTGACACCGCCTGCGGCGCCGCGCACCCGGCGTGCCACGCGCATCGGCGTGGTCGCCTCTGCGGCGCGCCAGAAGACCATCAAGGTGACGGTTTCCTATCTGGTCAAGCACGGCAAGTACGGCAAGTTTCTGAGCCGGCGCACGGTGATGCACGCGCACGACGAGAACAACGAGGCCGGGGCGGGCGACCTGGTTGAGGTGGCGGAGTGCCGCCCGATCAGCAAGACCAAGAATTGGCGCCTGGTGCGGATCGTTCAGCGGGCGCCGCGGCAGGCGGCCGAGGTGCTGGGGCAGGGGGGTGAAGCGTGATTACGCAGTACACGCGGCTGGACGTGGCCGACAACACGGGCGCCAAGGAGCTGCAGTGCATCCAGGTGCTGAAGGGTTCGGCCGCCCGGCACGGCAAGAAGCGGCTGGCCAAGGGCGGGGTCGGGGACATCGCCATCTGCTCGATCAAGAGCGTGTTGCCATCGTCAGAGCTGAAGAAGGGTGAAAAGGTGCGCGTCGTGATCGTGCGCACCAAGTACCCGACGCGCCGCAAGGACGGCAGCTACGTGCGTTTCGACAGTAACGCGGCGGTGATTATTGACGGCGACGGGAATCCCAAGGGTACCCGCGTATTCGGGGCGGTGGCCCGCGAGCTGCGCGAAAAGAACTTCGCCAAAATCATCTCGCTGGCTGAGGAGGTTTGGTAGGTATGGCCGCGCGGGTTCGTAAAGACGACATTGTTGAAGTGATCGCCGGCGAGCACCGGGGTGCTCGGGGCAAGGTGCTGCGGGTCGATCCGGTCAAGGACCGGGTGGTGGTCGAAGGCGTGAACATGGTCTATCGCCACGTGCGTAAGAGCCGCAAGCACCCGCAGGGCGGTCGAATTCAGAAAGAGGCCCCCATTCACGCCTCAAACGTGATGCCGGTCGATCCCAAGACCGGGCGCGGTACGCGGGTGCGCTTCCAGGTGCAGCGGGATGCCACGGGCAAAGTGGTCAGCAAGCAGCGTCTCAGCCTGGGCGGCTCCGTGCTGAGCGAAGTGACGCGCGCCACCGGCGAATACAAGCGCAGGAATCAGTAATGGTACGGCTACTCGACAAATACCGGCAGACGGTGATACCGGCTCTGCAGCAGGAGCTGGGGCGGCAGAACATCATGTCGCTGCCCAAGCTGGAGAAGATCGTGGTTTCGATGGGCCTGGGCAAGGCGGTTCAGGAGAGCGGCAATAAGTCGCGCGAGAACCGCCGCTTCACCGAGGCCCAAGAGCATCTGCGGACGGTCACCGGGCAGAAGCCGCTGGTAACCAAGGCCCGCAAGAGCGTGTCGAACTTCAAAGTCCGCGAGGGTTGGGACGTCGGGCTGAAGGTGACGCTGCGCGGGGTGCGGATGTACGAATTCCTCGATCGCCTGGTGTCGCTGGCCATCCCGCGCGTGCGCGATTTTCGCGGCCTCGACCCGGGCGGCTTCGACGGCCGCGGTAACTACAATATGGGCTTGTCAGAATACGGCGTGTTTCCGGAGATCGATCCGGACAAGGTCAACTATCAGCAGGGCATGAACATTACCATTTGCACCAGCGCCCGCAACGACGCCGAAGCGCGGCGGCTGCTGGCGCTGATGGGCATGCCCTTCAGGAGCTAAGCGGTCAATGGCCAGATTGGGACTGATACACAAATGCAAACGCACGCCGAAGTTCCGCGTGCGGGCCTATACGCGCTGCGAGCTGTGCGGCCGCTCGCGTGCGGTTTATCGCAAGTTCCGCCTGTGCCGCTTGTGCTTCCGTAAGCTGGCCGGCGAAGGTCGCATCCCCGGGGTGCGGAAAGCGAGTTGGTAATGGCCACATCGGACCCGATCGCCGACATGCTGACACGCATCCGTAACGCCGAGCGGATCGGCAAACGGCGGGTACGCGTCAAGCGCAGCAAGGTGTGCCTGGGAATCGCCCAGGTTCTCAAGGACGAAGGCTATATTCTGGACTTCCAGCAGATCGAGGACACCAACCAGGGCGAGATCGAAATCGACCTGAAGTACGCCGACGACGGCGCGCACGTGATCCAGGATCTGCAGCGCGTCAGCCGGCCCGGACGGCGCATCTACGCGCACGTCGACGAGATGCCGCGCGTGCTGGACGGTTTGGGCATAACGATTGTCTCCACCAGCCGCGGCGTGCTGAGCGACCGCCAGTGTCGTAAGCAGCGCGTGGGTGGCGAGTTGCTCTGCAAGGTTTGGTGATTCGATGTCGCGGATTGGCAAGAAACCGGTTCCACTTCCGCCCGGCGTTAAGGTCAACCTTTCCGGGCGAAGCGTGGAAATCACCGGTCCCAAAGGCAAATTGAACTGGCAGGTCCCGGAGCCGATTACTGTGGCTCTCAAGGACAACCAGGTCGTGTGTACGCGGCCCGACGATCAGAAGCGCAGCCGGGCCTTGCACGGCACCTCGCGCGCTTTGATCGCGAACATGGTCAAGGGTGTCGCCGAGGGTTATCGCATCGACCTCGAGGTATACGGCACCGGCTATGGCTGCAAGCTCGAGGGCAAAACCTTCCTGCTGAACGTCGGGTACATGGGGCGGGGTATCGGTCGTAAGGCCCAGTTCGAAATTCCGGTGCCGCCCGGGCTGGAAATCAAGGTCGATGCGCCGGTCGCCCGTGGCGACAACGAGCCCGCGAAATTCTCCGTCAGCGGGCCCGACAAGCAGCAGGTCGGCGCATTTGCGGCCGACATCCGCAAGCTCCGCAAGCCCGAACCATACAAGGGCAAGGGCATCCGTTACGCCGGCGAGCACATTCGCCGCAAGGCAGGCAAGGTCTTTGCCGGCGGCGGCAGCGGCGGCTGATTTCGTTGTGACGGCTCTGAGGTAAGGTCATGCGAACAGAATTCCTCAAGATGGCACGCCAGGAGCGACGAATTCGCCGCGTGCGCAAGAAGGTGGACGGAAGTCCGGCCCGGCCGCGCCTGGCGGTCAGCCGCTCCAATACGGGCATTTACGCCCAGATTATTGATGATGTTGCCAGACGCACGCTGTGCGGCGTCTCCAGCCGCAGCAAGGAAATGCGCGAGCAGGTGACCTACGGCGGAAACGTCAAAGCGGCGGCCGTCGTCGGCAAGGCGTTGGCCGAAAAAGCGCGGGCCCTCGGCATTGAGCAGGTGTGCTTCGATCGCCGCGGCCGCAAGTATCACGGCCGGATCAAGGCTTTGGCGGATGCGGCTCGCGAAGCCGGTTTAAAGTTTTAGGGCAAAGGCAGAGAAGATAATTATGGCGACACGGCCGAAACAAGCGCGCGGCGGGGGCGGCGGCAGACGGCGGCAAGCGGAGCACGAGCCCGGCGTTGAATCCAACATTGATGATGCGCTGGTCAAGCTCTACCGCTGCGCCTGCGTGGTGAAGGGCGGCCGCCGGTTCTCGTTCGGCGCCCTGGTGGTCGTCGGCGACCGGCAGGGTCGCGTAGGCTATGGTTACGGCAAGGCCAATGAGGTTCCGCCCTCCGTCGAGAAGGGCGTCAAGCAGGCTCGCCGGCGCATGTTCACCGTTCCGCTGCGGGGCACGACAATACCGCACCGCGTGGTGGGCGTATACGGCGCCAGCCGGGTGGTGTTGATCCCGGCCGCCGAAGGTACCGGCGTCATTGCCGGCTCGGCTCCGCGGGCCGTGCTGGAACTGGCCGGAATTAAGGACGTGCTGACCAAGGTCTACGGCTCGACGAGCCCGAAGAACCTGGTAAAAGCCACCATCGACGGTCTCCAGAAACTGCGCTCACGGGCGCGGGTTGAGGAGTTGCGCGGGGTCACACTGGACCTTCCGCCGGAGCGCCCGCGCAAGCAGGAGCATATCGAGGCCTATGTCTCGGCCGATGAGGGCGAGGGTGCCGAGGGCCAGGCCGCTCCGGAACAGCAGCAGGAAGTGCAGCCATGATGCTGAACGAAATAACAGCGACGGCGGGGGCGCATCGGCGGCGTAAGCGGGTCGGGCGAGGCGAAGCCAGCGGCCACGGCAAGACCTGCGGGCGCGGCAACAAGGGTTTTCAGTCCCGTGCCGGCGGGGGCGCGCGGCGCCTGAGCGAAGGCGGCCAGATGCCGCTGTTCCGCCGCTTGCCGAAGCGTGGCTTCAGTAATTTCGAGTTTCGCACCGAGTACCAGGTGGTCAACGTGGGAGTGCTGAACGAGCACTTTGACCAGGGCGGACGCGTGGATGTGGAGAGCCTGCGAAAGCTGAACCTGGTACAGGGGCCGCGACCGCTGGTCCGCATCCTGGGGCACGGCAAGCTGAGCAAGAAGCTCACCGTTACGGCCCACGCGTTCAGCGGCCAGGCGCGGGCGGCGATCGAGCAGGCGGGCGGAACCGTGCAGGTTATTGAGCGCCCCGACCGGGCGGCACAAGCACGGGCTAAACGAAATACGGCCAAGAAGTCGGCCCCCAAGAAGTCCGCCCCGAAGAAGGGCGACACGGCGCCACCGGCCGGCGCATAGCAAAGGGCGCGAGTCCCAAGAAGGTTGAACTGAGATGCTGCGTGCCTTTATTAATACCTTCCGGATTCCGGACCTCCGCAACAAGGTGCTGTTTACGCTCTTCATGTTGTCGGTATACCGGATTGGTTACTACGTTCCGCTTCCGGGAGTCGATCAGGAAACACTTTCCAGTCACTTCCGTGGCGGTGCCAGCGGCAGCCCGGTCGGCCAGATGGCTGACCTGTTTGCCCTGTTCACCGGCGGCGACCTGGGGCAGAGCACGTTGTTCGGCTTGGGAATCATGCCCTACATCAGTGCCTCGATCATTCTGCAATTGCTCGTGACGGTCCTGCCTGCCCTGGAGAAACTCCAAAAAGAGGGCGAATCCGGGCGGCGAAAGATCAACGAGTACACGCGCTACCTCACCGTGGCCTTGTGTTTGATCCAGTCTGTGTTCTGGGTGAAGTACCTCCACAGCAACAACCTGGTGTACGCCGAATTCTCCACCGGCATGATGTGGTGGACATTCGCCCTGATGGCCATCGTCGGCTTGATGGCCGGAACCATGCTGCTGATGTGGATCGGTGAGCAGATTGACGAGTACGGTATCGGTAACGGTATCAGCTTGATCATTATGGCCGGCATCATCGCCCGCTTGCCCACCGTGTTTATCGAGATCTACAGCGGTCTCTTCCGCGGCGGCCAGATGGCAGGTGCGACCTACATCACGCCGGAAAAGGTGGTTTTCCTGGTTCTGTCGTTCGTGGCGGTTGTGGCCGGGGCAATCCTGATTACGCAGGCCCAACGCCGCATTCCGATTCAGCAGGCCAAGCAGACTCGCGGCCGGCGCGTGGTGGGCGGCGCGCGGCACTACCTGCCGTTGCGTGTGAACCACGGCGGCGTGATGCCCATCATCTTCGCCAGCTCGTTGCTAATGTTCCCGCAGTTCATTCTGGGATGGCTGGCTAATGCGAACTGGCCGTCCTGGTTGGCCTGGGCCGGCACCGTCGCCAGTCAGGTGAACGCGAACTTCCACATGGGCAGCTATCTGTACGAGGTGTCGTACATCGCGATGGTGTACTTCTTCGCGTACTTCTGGACGGCTGTTCAGTTCCAGCCCAAGGAACTGGCCAACAACTTGCGCGATATGGGCAGCTTCATCCCCGGCCTGCGGCCCGGAAAGCGGACCGCCGATTACCTCGAAGCGGTCATGCAGCGGATCACCTACGTCGGTGCCGGCTTCCTGGCCCTGATCGCGGTGATTCCGTCGGTCGTCGCGACGCAGCTCGAAATCCCCTGGCGCATCTCGGCCTTCCTGGGTGGCACGGGCTTGTTGATCGTCGTCAGCGTCGCCTTGGACTTCATTAACCGCATCGAAGCCAACCTGATCATGCGCAACTACGAGGGCTTCCTCGGGCATGAAGGCGTGGCGCGGGTCAAAGGAATGTACTAATGGCTGACAAGCGATTGGTCTTTCTCGGTCCGCCCGGCAGCGGCAAAGGCACGCAGGCCCAGCGCCTGTGTGACCGCTTGGGTCTGACGCAACTCGCCAGTGGCGACCTGCTGCGGCGCGAGGTCCGCGAAAAGAGCGAGATCGGCCTTAAGGCGGCCAGTTTCATGGAAGCCGGCGTGCTCGTTCCCGACGACGTCATAACCGGCATAATGCTACTGGCCGTCGGGCGTCTGCCGGCCGGCAGCGGGTTCGTACTGGATGGCTTTCCGCGAACCGTCCCGCAGGCCGAGGCCCTGGAGGCCGGCTTAAAGGCCAGCGGGCGACCTTTGCAGGCTGTAATCGATTTCCGCCTCGACGATGCGGAGATCATCCGCCGGATCATCACCCGCCGGGTTTGCATCGATTGCGGAGCGGCCTATAATACGGAGTTCATGCCGCCGAAAAAGGCGGGTGTGTGTGATCGCTGTAACGGGGAAGTTATTCAGCG
>JAAYXS010000305.1 GCA_012515775.1 Phycisphaerae bacterium | reverse complement strand
CTTGCCACCTCCAAGCGCCCGATCCGCGCCCGCAGCACCAGCAAAAGCATCCATCCAAACCCGCCCGATCCGAGCCCGCAGCGCCCGCGAGGGCACTCGATCAGTGGTGGGCGTCCGACCTGAATGCTCGGGGGCCTCTGGTCAGACTCCGGCTCGACACGAGCCGGCTCTGTTACTCACTGCGCACGGGGCCGGCTCTGCTACTCAGTGCGCACACGGGCCGGTTCTGGTACTCACTACGCACACGCGGTCCACTCATCCGCGCTGGCACTTATCGGCCCTTCGCGCCAGTCTTGCCAATCGCTGCCAACCTTCCCCCCTCCGTCTCTTCCCCCCAACTTGACTTCAGCCGTAACCGGTCCCGTACAATGGTCGTGCGAGTCACCCTGTCAATCTTGATCTGTCTGCTGTCGTGCGGGTGCGCTGCTCGGCATGGCCAACTCGCCTGCTGCGATCCGTGCCCGGCCCCGCTCCCTGCCGCCAATCTGGCCCTCGGACCTTCGCGCGATGTGCTGACTCTGGCCGAGGCCTTCGCTGGCCGCAGTCTGGGCCCGGCCGTCGACATCGGCTATACGCTCGAGGACGCCAATGTATTCTCGGACGTTCAACTCGACGTGCAGTATTCATTCGGGCGATTCGGCGGGTTCGCACGCTACGCGCAGAGCGCCCGGTTTGTGACATTCGTCAGGTAGCAGATGGCTGCGGGCCACCTTTACCGGCCCAACCGCGGCCGGCCCAATTTGACCCTGGTTCCAGGCCGGCAATTTGTAGACAAATTGTGTGAGCTTTCCAGGATTTTTTTCGAGTTGGCTGCCTAGTATTGAGTGCCTGCCTTAGTTGCGGATTTGCGGGCATGACTTCGCCGGTCACTCTAGAGAGACGCTTTAAGGCACCTTGTCTCGGAGGAGATTCATATGAGGCTGTTTTCCGCGCCTATCTTGGGATTCGGAATGTTTTGCATGATCCTGGCCATGGATGCCAAGTGCGACTATCGGGACGTCGCCGGTGCCAGCTTGCTGGACGGGCTTTGGTTCGCGGCCGCGATATCCGCCGCTGACCAGGGCGACGCCCAATTGCAGGGCCAAATAGATGACTTGTCCGGCCAGGTCGAGGATTTGTCCGGCCGTACTCAGCCCGGCCCCGCTGGTTTGGCGTGCTGGGACCTGAACGGCAACGGCCAGCCGGATGCCGAAGAGGACATCAACGCCGACGGGGTGTGGGACGCCCGGGATTGCCAGGGCATCGCCGGGCAGGATGGCTCAGACGGTCAGAACGGCACAAACGGGGCCAGTGGCGCCAACTGCTGGGACACCATCGGCGACTACAACGCCGACGGGCAGTGTGACTCGCAGGACTGCCTGGATTGGGTAGTCGCGCACATCGACGTTTCGCCCGGACCCGCCGGCGATAACTGCTGGGACACGATCGGCGACTACAATGAAGACGGCGTGGCAAACGGCGACGACTGCCTGGATTGGGTTGCGGACCACACGCAGGTCGATGGAACTGGCGACAGTTCGATCATCGCGCGTGGCTACGTCGACAGCTTCGGCTACCTGCATGGAGGCCAAAATATCCTGAGCACCAACCTGATTCAGACCGAGCGATTCGACGTGGCCTATGAGGTAGTGGTCGACCTGACCTCCCTGGATGCAGACTTGCAGGAGCTGACTCCCAACGACTTCCCCGTACTCATCACCGTTTACGCCATCGCAGCCGATCCGTGGGCGTGGAGCTGGAACATTGCGGCGCTCGTGGCCCACTACCAGTATGACGGCGGAACGTCTCTAGACCGTGAGGCCGGCACGCTGACCTTGCGCGTCCACATCCTCAATGCTCAGAGCGGAGAGCACGTGGGCGCTAATTTCAGCATCGCCGTGCTAAAACCCTGATCCTTCGCACTGGCGAGGTGCTTCCACGGGCGGTCCGGCTTTTTTCCGGACCGCCCGGTTTTTGTATCACGAGGCGAGTTCACGCACGCTCAGCAAGAACACCCGGAAATCCTGCCCGGTGGACGAGAGCAGCAGCACCAGCACCGACAGTACCAGCATTAACGCCGTAACCGGCACAGCGATGCCCCGCATACTCGCCCGTGGGCGCGCCGCCAGCCACCACCCCGCCGCAATCGCGAACGCTGACAAAACCGACCAGAAGAGTACTTGATTTGTTCCCATGTTCTTCCCGCTCCTGAACTTGCACGGCCGGACCGTCCGAGAGTCTGATCACGCGACTTAAATATACGAATAGATTGCCCACGGCGCAAAATTCGGCCGCACCAGCCGAAGCCGCCGCGGATCGCGCAAAGCCCGAGGACCTTTTCTGGGACGAGACCTTTGCAGTGTCACGGTTACTTTCTGTAACGGCCACTGCTACAGTTGCTCGTCGTCGTCTTCCTCATCCGCGGCCCCCGACGGCGTAACCTGCGTGCTTTCCAAAACCTGGTTCAACCGCCGCCGGACCAGCGGCAGGAACATCACGTGCGGGATGCGGCGCAGCTCGCGCGTGCCGCTGGCGTTGTACACGATCAGCGTCCCCGCCAGCCCCAGCAGAAATTCCAGAACATCCGGGAAGGTCGTGCGAATGGTCTTGGCCCCGCGCCCGAGCGATTCATCCGTGCGGCCGAACGAGTAGTGCTCGAATTCGTTGTGTGTGATGCGCCAGCGATCATTGATCACGGCCCAGCACATCAGCAGCACGAACGGGACGAGCAGAATCACGCTGATCGTCAATCCGAGAGCGCGGTTGTATTGCACGTCCCGCTGCCCGAACCAGCGCACAATGTCGCCGAAAACGGTGATGTGCTTGACGTCCTTGAGCCATAGCCCGAAGACCCAGATCAGGGCCACCACCACCAGCCAGAATATGAATTGGTTTCGGTCGATGTCCACGCCCAAAGCCATGATCACCACGACCGCCACCCAGATGTACACCCACCCCAGCGTTTCGAGCCGACCCGAATACGGCCTGACGACCCAGGCCCCCTCTTCCGCCGCCGGCTGAGCGTCGGCGGCCTGCTCACTCGGGCTGGCCGGCGGACAGGTAACTGTGACCGGCGGGGCGAATGGCCAAAAGACGAAGCCGGCCAATATCAGCGGCCAGACGAAAAACAGCTTCGGAAAACCAAAGAAGCGGACGTAATGCGCCTGCGTGGCCCGCTCTTGCGGCGGTCGGGCGGGTTGCCCAGGCGGGCCGCCCTCGTATGCCGCACTGGGATTATCGGGGCTTTCGCTCATGCTTGGCTCCACTCTGCACGCAGAGACGCCGGACTGGCCCTAGTCGTTAACTGTGATCCTCGGCGCAGGACCGAAAGCTTCCAGCCGAGCCGCGATGTGCTCCGCGGCTTCATCGTGGGCATAGGCTTCGGCTTCGCCAACCTTCGCCACGTGGGAATCTTCACCCGCCGCCCATACCGCCAGAATGCTGGGAAGCAGCCAAGCCAGATTAGTGACTGCGCCGGCGCTATCGGCCAGCAGCGCGGCGCTCGACGCGGCCAGGAGACCACCCATCAGGTGCGCCGGCCTGGCTACCTTCCGACGCAAGAGCGTCAGACCCGCGATGATGGCCAGCACCCCAGCCGCGATCTTGGCTGCTTTTTGCACCAGCGGCCACCAGCTCTGACCGCCTTGGCCTTCCCCGCGCCAAACATCCCAGACGCTCGGCAGCGTGCCTTGCAGCGGCTCGCGGGTCAACCAGGTCTGTTCCAGCAATGTTCGCAGGCTGGTCCACACTTGAGTACCGATCGTGGCCCTGGCAAGCTGTGCCCGATATCGGGCGTTGAGCTCCTGGACGGCGGGCTCGGTCGGTTCGATCTTGCGAAACAGCAGGCTTTCCGGCCGGATGTCGTCGACCAAAAACACCCGTCGCTCGTTGTCGCGCGCCGTGGTCGGGTCGAGCTTTACGCTTTCAGCCTCGATTAGCAGCTTCCAGAACGGCCGCAGCCAGCCATGCACCAGCACCGGGCTGTCGCCCTCGCGTTTGGCCACATGCAGCATGCCGTCCTGACCCAAGTCGGCCGTATACGGCGGCAGTTGCTCCGCGCGGAGCAGCGCGCCATCGGCCCGCGGTACGCTCGGCGG
>JAAYXS010000041.1 GCA_012515775.1 Phycisphaerae bacterium | reverse complement strand
TGCGGGAAACCGAAAACCAGGTGCGCCGATTGGATCAGGTGTTCCGTAGCATTGGCCGCGAGCCCGAACGCGAGACCTGCGAGGGCATTAAGGGCATCATTGAGGAGGGTGAGAAGTACACCAAGGCCAAGGGTGACGACATGGTGCGCGACGCGGCGCTCATCTGCGCCGCTCAACGCGTCGAACACTATGAAATGGCCGGCTACGGAACAGCCCGCACCTTCGCCGAGCAGCTTGGTTATGACGAGGCAGTACAATTGCTCGACCAGACATTGCAGGAGGAAAAGGTTACGGACAAGAAGCTAACCGACCTGGCCGCGCAATCGATCAACATCAAGGCCGCCCACGCATAAGGCGCTCCTGGCGCGTTATAGTGGTTGGATACTATTGACAGGGCGCGGCGCAGGCGCGGCGCGCCGCGCCTTCTTTTTCGCCTAAGACTGCGCAGCTTAGGGATCGAGCGCCTGCCGGACGGCTTTCACTTTCGTACGAAACGCGTGCAACGAATCGCTGTCGCCCAGGCCCGGGTACTTTTCGGCCAGTTCTTCCATTTGCCGTAGATTGGCGGTGGCGCGGCGCAGGCCGTCGCCGATCTCGCCCCGCCGGCGCGCCTTGGCCGCCGCTTCAGCATCTGCGAGCCCGGCTTGCGCCCGCTGCCAGGCCTGGCGGAATCCTTTCGGCCGCCGCATCGATCTCCTCGGCCCATTGGCTGAAGCGCTGCCATCCGTGGCGCGTGGCTTCGTGCCACTCCTCAATGCGCAACAGACTGCGGCAGCCGGCCAAGTCGGCCGCAGTCCCGATTGGCAGTCCCGCCTCTTGCGCCTCGGCCGAGGTCAGCGTCAGGATTTCGCCCCGCTTCTTCAGCGGCCTGTCACCCTTGTTCTCGACCACGCGCACCGACCCGCGCCTGTCGTACTTGAGCGCCAGCACGATGTCATCCCGCATCATGCCCTCGACCAGCAGCGGATTGTGCCCCCCGCGCTCGGCCACGGACCGGAAATCAGCCCGCAACGACGACTCAAACTTGGCCGCGATGCTCTTGGGCGTGCCGTCCGGGGCGAGTTGGTATGGAACGGCGGCCCCAATCTGCCCGCGCTCGGCCATGATGATCTCGCGGCACGACATCGCCAGGATGGCGGCGGCGGATTTGGCCTCGTGCACATAGGCCACCAGGCGCAAGTCGCTGTAGCGGTCAAGCACTCTCAGAATGCCGTCAAGTTCGGAGACCGATCCGCCGGGACTGTCAATGTCGAGGATGACGACCTTTGCGCCCACCTGCCGCGCGGCACTGAGGCAATCGCTCACCAATTCGCGCGTAATGCGTGTTCCAACGGGCCCGTGCAGCGGCAGCACGTAGTAGGGCGTACCCTTCCCGCTCAACTTCTCGACTGCAACCGCGGCCGGGCTCTTGTCTTCAGCCCGCTTCGTCGGTTCAGGGGCCGGCTGGCCTTCTTCAACGGACTCCACCTCGTCGGCCCGAACCTCGATCGTATAAGTGATTGAGCCCTTTTCGACTTTGAAGACCACCTTGTCATCGTCTCGGGAAACCAGCTTGCCCCGGTGTACGGTCCCGTCCTTGAGCCGCAAGGTGTCAGCACTGGCTGAGCTGAGCAGCATCATCAGCGCGGTCGTTAATGCCACAACTGCAATCCGCCCAGAAGCAGGCCGAGTACGCCAGATCATTGAAGCTCCTCCGGCTTTGAACCCGATGCGCCCGAACGGGCGCCGAGCGACGCTAAACACGATCTTTGGTTCGCCAGCATAACATTTGGCGAGCGTACACGGCAAGTGAACCTTACGGCCGGGAAATGTGAGTCCGCAGGCGCCCATTTACATTTATACTCTCATATGCGGGCCCCGATAGGGAGCCGGCCCTTGAGCGGCTGGGCAACGCCGCCGGCGCGGGTATTGTCTAGCTCCGAGGTATGTTCCCGTGGCATTGACCGAGTACCGCCGCAAACGGAATGCCCGCCGTACCCCTGAGCCCATGCCCGCGGCCGGCGCCAGACCTCGCGCGCGCCGCGCCGGCCGCCTCTTCGTGGTGCAGAAGCATGCGGCCACCCACCTGCACTACGATTTCCGCCTGGAGCTGGACGGCGTGCTAAAGAGCTGGGCCGTGCCCAAGGGCCCCTCGCTCGACCCGGCCGACAAACGCCTGGCAATGCACGTCGAAGATCACCCACTGGAGTACGCCTCTTTCGAGGGCATTATCCCCGAGGGCGAATACGGCGGCGGCACGGTCATGGTCTGGGACCGCGGCCAGTGGGAGCCGGTCGACGACGCCGCCAAGACTTACGAGCAGGGCCGAATAAAACTGCGCTTGAACGGCCAGAAGTTGCGCGGCGGTTGGGCTCTGGTGCGCATGAGCGGGCGCGCAGCGGATGCCGATGGCCGGCAATGGCTGTTGATAAAGGAGCGCGACGAATATGCCCGCCCGCGCCAGGAATTTGACGTGACGCGCGAACTGCCGGACAGTGTCCTCACGGGCCGCAGCCTCGAACAGATTGCGCAACAAGGCGACCAGGTCTGGGAATCGAACCGCGCGAAGAACACCAGAACCAGGCGCGCTGCGGCGCCCGCAACTGCCGCCCGCAAGAGCAGTACTCGCAAGTCGCGGCAGA
>JAAYXS010000304.1 GCA_012515775.1 Phycisphaerae bacterium | reverse complement strand
CGTTGACTGTTAGGCCGCTGTTTATAGAATGACAACGCCGTAAACTATGAACAGGGGTTTATGCCGGCGGACCGACCGGTTTTTTCCGCCGAAGGAGCAGTAACCAGGATGGTCGACGCGCGCGAGGACAACCGCAAGGAAGCGTTGGGGCGAGCGCTTCAGCAGATCGAAAAAGCCTTCGGCAAGGGCTCGATCATGTTCCTCAAGGGCGAGGCCCTGCGAGTTGAGGACGGCATCTCGACCGGCTCAATCTCGCTCGACCTCGCGCTGGGCGGAGCGGGGATTCCGCGCGGCCGCGTCATCGAGATTTTCGGCCCCGAATCGTCGGGCAAGACCACGCTGACGTTGCACGTGATCGCCGAAGCGCAGCGCACCGGCGGGGCGGCGGCGTTTATCGACGTCGAACACGCCTTCGACCCGAGCTGGGCCAAGCGCATCGGCATCAACCTCGAAGAGTTGCTGATCAACCAGCCCTCCTGCGGCGAAGAAGCCCTGGAAATCTGCGAACTGCTCGTACGCTCAAACGCACTCGACGTGATCGCGGTCGACTCCGTGGCCGCCCTGGTCCCGCGGGCTGAGCTCGAAGGACAGATGGGTGAGCACCAGGTCGGCGCCCAGGCCCGGCTGATGAGCCAGGCCATGCGCAAGCTGACCGGCATCTCCAGCAAGAGCCGTACAGCGGTCATCTTTATTAACCAGATTCGAGAGAAGATCGGCGTCATGTACGGCTCGCCGGAGACCACTCCCGGCGGGCGGGCGCTGAAGTTCTATTCCTCCGTCCGCATCGACACGCGCCGCACAGGCATGCTCAAGGAAGGCGAACAGGTGATCGGTACGCGTGTGCGGGCGAAGGTGGTGAAGAACAAGGTGGCCCCGCCGTTCCGCGAGGCCGAGTTCGACATCTATTTTGATGGTGGTATCAGCCGCGAGTCCGACCTGCTAGATGTCGCCGCCGAATGCGGCGTCCTTGCACGCAGTGGTACCTGGTTTAGTTACGGGGAACTGCGACTAGGGCAGGGACGCGAAAATGCGCGACAATTTCTCAAGGACAACCCCGATCTGGTGCGCGATATCCGCAAAAAGGTCCTGGATATCAAGCTCCCCAAACCGGAACCACAGTCCGGTAAGAGCGAATCAGACGACGGGAAGCCTCAAAAACCTGAGGCTGCCCGAGCTGCCGCAAGCACCGGTAAACCGCCTCGCAAGCGGTAGGCCGTCCGTCACGCCATTTGTCCCCGCCCACAAAAGCGCGCCCACTCTCGCTGCGCGCCGTGGCGCGGAGGCGCTGATCGGCCCGCTCGAATCAGTCGAAATTAGACAGGGAAAGGAATCGTAGGCGCCGCGATCGCGAGCCGGCGAATGCGCCTGAACGAACTGGGAGGAATTTCATTAATGACCAGGTCGTGCCAGGAAATCCGTTGTAGCAGGTTGCGGGGGCTGGGCCTCTGGTTTGCTCTTGTCGGCTTGCTGGCGTGGCCTTACCTCTTTGGTTCGCCCGCGCTGGCAGAGGAAGCCGAAAGCGCCCAGCTTGTCGGGGCGCCGGACCTCATGGCCAACCTCGAAGCCGTCGAGCAGGCATTCTCGCGCGTCGTCGAGCAAGTGTCGCCCTGCGTGGTCGGCATTCGGGCGCGGCGTTATGAAAGCAGCTCCCCCTACGAGCGCGGCGGGTACGCAACTCAGAACGGCTTCGAGCAGACTGTGACGATCAACGGCAGCGGCGTCGTGCTTCGCCCGGACGGCTCGATTCTGACAAACGAGCACGTGGTGCGCGGCGCAGACGAGATCGAGATCATCCTGCGCGACGGCTCGCGCCGCATGGGACAGGTCCTGGCCGCAGATCCACGCGCCGATCTGGCCGTCGTGCGCACGGAGCCGGATGGTCTGGTGCCAGCCAGGATTGCGGAATGGGACAATGTGCGGCGCGGGCAGTGGAGCATCGCGGTCGGCAACCCCTTCGGCCTGGGCTATGACGGCAATCTCAGCGTTTCGGTGGGCGTGATTTCCAACCTCAACCGCCGGCTGCCCGGCTTGGGCGAGGTCGAGGACCGCCTGTACGCGGACATGATTCAAACGACGGCTTCCATTCACCCCGGCAACTCGGGCGGCCCGCTGTTTAACATGCGCGGCGAAGTCGTCGGCATCGTCACTGCCGTACATTCCCGCGGCATCGACGACGAGGGCATCGGTTTTGCGATACCCATGAGCCCGGCGCGCCGGCAACTGATCGATATGCTGGCCGCCGGTAAACCGGTCGAGCACGGATTCCTGGGCCTGATCGTGCGTGAACTGAAGCCCAGTGAGCGCATGGCAGCCGGACTCGGCCCGGATGTTGGCGTGTGGGTGGATCGTGTCGAACCCAACGGCCCGGCCGACGCGGCCGGCGTACGCCCGAACGACATCATCGTGCGCTACGACGGTCGCCTGGTCGAAGCCCCGATGCAGTTCGCCGACTGTGTTGGCCTGACGCCGATCGGGCAGCAGGTGACGCTCGAGGTCGTTCGCCGGAATCAGGCGCTGACGCTGCAAGCCACGCTGGACCGGCGTCAAAGCAACCGGGTGCAGTCGATTCGCGGTGCGTCGGCCTTGTGGCGCGGCATGCACCACGAATCCGACCTGGCGAGCGACGCCGAGGCGTGCCAGGACCTATAGGCAGAGACGAGCCAGGCGTATCGCGCCCCGCAGTCTAGGGAATCAAGGTAATCGGGGGCATACTCCGGAGGCATGCCCGCGCCCGCTGCGCGGGCTTGGGCATGGCACCCGGCTGCGCGGGCTCGCGCATGGCACCCGGCGGTTGACGCGGGCGCTTCGAAACGATCACGGCTGGTGATAGAGCGTCTCGGCCAAGTAGCTGCTGCGCACAAACGGCCCGCTGGCAACCGCCAGAAAGCCTAGCTCTTTCGCCAAATCCCCTAACTCGCGGAATTCGTCCGGCGGGTAATAACGCTCGACGGGCACGTGAGCGGCGCCGGCTTTCGGCTTCAGGTATTGCCCGATCGTCAGAAAATCGCAGCCGACGGCGCGCAAATCCTTGAACGCCTGCAGTAATTCCGCCCGGGTTTCACCTACGCCAACCATCAGGCCGCTCTTGGTGCGCAAGCTGGGCCGCTGCTCTTTGGCGAGTTCCAGCGTCCGGAGGCTACGCCGGTAATCAGCCTGCGGGCGGATGCGCCGCTGCTGGGCTTCCACGACTTCGAGGTTATGGTTGAAGACTTCCGGGCCGGCTTCGGCCACCGCCTGCACACATTCCGGACGCGCGTGAAAATCGGGCACCAACACTTCGATCGTGCTTTGCGGCAGCTTCTGCTGAACCGCGCGAATGCAACGGGCGAAGTGACCGGCCCCCTCATCCGGCAGATCGTCGCGCGTGACGGACGTAATCACCACGTGCTTCAAGTTCAGGTGCGCAGCGGCCTCGGCCAGACGTTGGGGTTCATCATCGTCGGGCGGCTCAGGGCGGCCCGTGTTTACGGCACAAAAGCCGCAATGCCTGGTGCACGTATCGCCCAGGATCATGAACGTCGCGGTGTGCCGGGACCAGCACTCGGTCAGATTCGGACAGCGTGCTTCGACGCACACCGTGTTCAGCCGCAATCCGTTGATGAGCTTGCGCGTGTGAAGCAGCGCGCTGGCGACCGGGACCGGACGCTTCAGCCAAGGCGGCAGGCGCCGCTGATGGACAGCGGGGCCCGAGTCCTCGGCTGGAGATTGCTGTTCGTTCATCCTGCGGATTATACGTGGCCCGGCCGGGGGTGCCGACTGCTCGTCGCCCGCATGCCGCTCTGGCGATATGGTAACGGGTGACCCGCGCCGCGTGCCGGATCGCAACAACGGCGAAAGGAGCAAGCATGCCGCACGAGCCTTTGGACATAATCTTCGCCATGCCGCACCCCGACGACGTCGAGATCACCTGCGGCGGAACTATCGCCAGGCTGGTCGACTTGGGATATCGCGTAGGCGTGCTGCACATGACCAACGGCGAGCCGACACCGCGCGGAACGCCGCAGGTGCGTGCGGCCGAATTGGCGGAAGCCTCGCGGATACTGGGCGTGACCCGCGTAGACACGCTCGCGCTGCCTAACCGCGAGTTGATGGACTGCCCCGCGGCGCGCTACGCGGTCGCGACCGTCTTTCGCCGGCACCGGCCGCGAATAGTGGTCGGAATGGCAGGCCGCACCCCGGGCGCCTCGCCGGATCATTACCAGGCCCAGCTCATACTCGAAGCGGCCCGCTTTTACGCCCAACTGACGAAATGGGACGAGCGCTTCGACAATACGCCCCCGCACCGCGTGGACTGGCTCTGGTACCGCCCGGTGCACATCGCCGCCGACATCCCGCATTGGCACGCGAAGTTCGTCGTAGATGTGAGCGCCGTGTACGACAAGAAGCTCGCCGCAATCGCGGCGTACAAGTCGCAATTCGACGCCGAACGACTGGCACGGCTGCTGCACCGCATCCGCGCCTTCGATGCGGCTGATGGGGCGCGGGCCGGGTTCCAATACGGCGAGCTGTTCGCCCTGCCGCACCCGCTGCCGATGCCGGACCCG
>JAAYXS010000303.1 GCA_012515775.1 Phycisphaerae bacterium | reverse complement strand
ACTCACTGGCCGTCGGATGTGCGGCCCGCGCCTTGGCCGAGGCGCTCCGCCCCATGAGTGTCGATCCGCAGGAGGTCTTCGTCGCCGGCCTGCTGCATGACCTGGGCAAGGTCGCGCTCAGTGCGGTGTTCCCGAAGACGTACCAGCGTATCGCGGCCGAAGCCAACCGCGCCTGCGGCGACATCGCCGATTTCGAACGCGAGCTGTTGGGAACGGACCACACCGTTGCCGGACGGCGCTTGGCCGAGCGATGGCATTTGCCCCGCCTGCTGCGGGATGTGATCTGGCTGCACCATCTAGCCGGCGACGCGTTGCCGGCCTCAGTCGCTAACCGGCAGCTTCTCGCGCTGGTGCTCCTCGCTGACACGCTGGCCCGCGAGCGGCGTATCGGCTATTCGGGCAACCACGTCTTCTACGAGCATTCACCGCGGCTGGCGGAGCGGCTGGGCCTGTCGGAAGGCCAGCTTTCCGAAACCGCTACCCGACTCAACCAGGAAGTCGCGGAACTAACGAAAGTATTGGGCTTGGAGCATAAGGCGAACGGCGGCGTCCACTGCCAGGGGATATTGCGGGCCGACGCCGAACAGGGCCGTGTCAATACCGAGTTGACCCTGGCGAACGAACGCCTGGCCGCCGGGGCGCGCTACTTCCGCGCCCTCGGCCAATTTGATCGTTTGC
Source organism: Phycisphaerae bacterium (assembly GCA_012515775.1). Classification (GTDB taxonomy): domain Bacteria; phylum Planctomycetota; class Phycisphaerae; order UBA1845; family Fen-1342; genus JAAYXS01. The sequence continues at coordinate 1,090 of JAAYXS010000303.1, read as the reverse complement.
TGGGCGCCTGGTCGGACTTGCCCAAGGCGGTGGCCGCCATCGCTGCGGTGGCCGGCATCGCCCTGCAACGGCCCGCCGTCGCCGCGTTTGGTCTGCGCGAACGGGCTCCGGCCGTGGACGTCTGCTGGATCGACGCCCGCCAAAACACTACGTCTGTCGCTTCCGCCGACTTGCCGGCCGAGGTGCGGGACTGGTTGAACAGCCCTGATGACGTTATTGACTCGCTGGTGACGCGCGCCCCGGCCGCGATCCGCACGCTCATGGCTCCGGGGCTGCACGAAATCAGCGGCACGGAAACGTGGCTCATTCCGATCGTGTACCAGGCTCGCCTGGCCGGCGGCATCGTTTACGGCTCCGAAACGGATGAGCGCGCCCGACTGGCCGGTGAAGCAGAAGAGTTGCGCTCATTTAACGCCAGCCTCGGCCTGGCTCTGTGCCGCGCTAATGCCCAAGCGGCGGCGCGTCGCCTGGCCGACGATCTGGCCGAAACCAATCGCAACCTTCAGCAGTCCCAGGCCGAATTGCTGCGTTCGCGAACGCTGTCGATGATCGCCGAGATGGCCGCCGGGGCCGGGCATGAGCTCAACAGCCCGCTGACGGTGATTTCCGGACGGGCCCAGATGCTGGCCGCGCAACTCAACGATCCCGAAGCGCGGCGCTGCCTGGAGACGATTCGCAGCAAGGCGCATGAATGCAGCCGCGTTGTTTCTGAGCTGATGGACTTTGCCCGCCCGCGTCCGCCGACGCTGGCCCCGGTCAACGTGCCGGAACTACTGGCGGAGCTGCGCCAGGTCTGGCTGGCGCGCTGGAAGCTGTCGGGCGCCAAGCTCCTGCTCAGCATCGACCAACGCGGACCTTGCGCGGCCGCGTCGCCCTCTTCGGCCCTGAACATACAGGCTGATCGCGAGCAATTGCGAGCTCTCTTTGACGAACTGGTCAGCAACGCCCAGCATGCAATCCGCGATTCAGAGGGCGCTATTCAAATAGTTTGTCAGCCGGCCGCGGGGGCTGCAGGTGTTGAAGTTATCGTGCGCGATGATGGATGTGGAATGTCGCCGCGGGTGCTGCAACGGGCGTTCGATCCATTCTT
>JAAYXS010000302.1 GCA_012515775.1 Phycisphaerae bacterium | reverse complement strand
GTGATGAAATGTAGTTCGATCGGCAGACCCAAGCCGAACAGCGCCCCATAGCCGCGCCGTGCTACATCCATGATGGAGTCGATGTGGTCAAGCACGATCAGCAAATCGATGTCGCTGTCGCGATGCGGCGTACCGTAGGCATGCGAGCCGAAGAAATAGATGGCGCGCGGCGTCAGAGCGGCCACCAAGCGCCTGATGATCTCGGCAAGCATGTCTTGCGAGAACTCGGGCATCACCCCAGGTGCTGCATCGCCGTACCCATCCGGCGTTTGCCGAGTTCCCGGCCGCTCACCTTTCATTTCGTCTCCTTCTGCCCCTCCCCCTTAAGCGCCGCCAGTTCCGCCCGCAATGCGCTCATCTGCTGGCTTTCGCGGGCCGCTTCGACTTGTTCTTCAGCGGCGATCATGCGGTCGATCTCCTCGTCGCTGATCGCCTCAGTCGTCCCCGCGGCCGATACGTCCGCCGCGGCCCCCTGCTCGATGGCATCGAGGAACATCTGCATGCGCTCCTCCATGCTCTGCGACTGCATCAGCGCCCGCTCCCAGTCCATTTGCGTCTTGGCCAGGTCCGTATCCCCGTACATGCGGCTGACCTCGCGGGCCATCAGGCTCATGGCTTCGGCGAAGTCGGCCGAGGCTTCAGCCTGACGTTTGATCAGCAGCGCGTTCTTCACCGCCAGGAGCTGCCGCTCGAGCAACTTCTTGATGGTGGCCGTCTTTTTCAGCGAACTCCGAATGAACTGGTACTGCGCCTGATCGCCGATCTGCTTGGCCTGCCGGGCATTTTTGACAAATTCATCGGTGAACTTGTTCTGCTCGGCAATGGACTTTTCGATTCGCCGTATGCCTTGGCGAATACGCATGTCGCGCTCGAGCCGACGCTCTTCCTTAGATTTAAAGAGACCCATCGATGACTCCAGAAGAGTGGGAAGGTGGCAACGTGGGAAGGTGGGAAGGTGGACTGCTCGAACTTTCGGGATGCCGTTCAGCATCGCTGGAAGCGCGCGACAGGGTTTGCCCGGCGTACTTAGTGCCCCTTATCCGAGCTTGAGTTCTCTGCAGATGGGCTATGTACATCGCCAACTGCCGTGAGCATTGCTCGCAGACACTGTAGAGCCAGGTGAAGGTACGCTCGTCAAGCAGGCCGACATCGCGAGCTGTCAGAATTTGGCTGCGCAACTCGCCAGCAGAACCCTTAGCCAAGTAGCGGCCCTCAATATGCTGCTTTCGTGTACCTCTCTCGTAGCCCTCCGCGATATTACTACCGATGCTGACCACAGCACGCTTCATCTGTTCGCGAAGAACGTAATCGTCCTTGAGCAACTGCGTCCGCGAAGCGCGATAAATGCCTCTGGCAAGTCGTCGGGCGCTTTGCCAAACCCGCAGGTCCTCGAACCGCGTTACCCGTGAGTGATCACAAGCGTCGTGGTCGGGATGCGCCGGCTCGCTGCCCAGCGGGGCCGCAGTCTCCGACTTTCCCACTTTCCCACGTTCCCACTTTCCCACGGTTAGCCCTCGACAGCTTTCTCCCGTTCGCGCACGCGGCGTTCCGCCTCGTCGAACGCCGTCCCCGTATCCTTGATCAGCCCCGCGTCCATGTCATTCCAGATCTTCAGCAGCTCCTGGGCGGCGGGTGAGATGCCGGCCGTCGATTCGTCGGCTTCGGCGCCCATGCGGAGGATTTCGTCCAGGCGCTCCTGATACATCTCACTGCTGATTCGATCGTTCTCGATCAGGCGCTCAATGGCCGCCAGGTCGCTTTCACGGATCAGCGGCCGAACGCCGGCCGCGCCGCCGAACATCTGGCCGCTCTCGCGTAACATGCGGAGGCGCGAGACTGTCAAGACTTCCTTGCTGCGGATGTTGAGATGCCGGGCGATCATCATTTGCTCGGTGTGCAGCAGGTCGTATTGCTGGGCGAATGTGCGACGGAGTTCGGGCGTCTTTTCCTTCGCGCCCTGGGCGATGATTTTCTGCTTATCTTTAGCGAGCTGCCCGACGCGGGCTTGCATGCGGTTGCGCTCGTTCTGTAAGAGCATTTCCTGGGCGCGCAGCTCGGCTACGTTCATCGTCGCCAACGTCTTGCGTTTGGTCGTGAGCCATTCGAAGAAGTTCATTGAAGCTCTCAACTACCAGTTTCAAGTACCATCGGCCAGGCACCAGCTAATACCATCAGCCGGCTGCCAGCTTAGCCAGACGCGGTGTGCCACTGCTGCTTCAGCAGTGAGAAGCGCTTAACCAATCTCGGGGCGCGGTTCGGCGCGCTCGCGCCCGCGCTGGCCGGTCGAGCCTTCAGCCCCCTTGGCCCGTGACGGCGCTTCGGGCTCCGGCCCCGCCGCACCTGCCGCGGCGGGTGCGGCCTTGGCCGCCGCCTGGGCCTCGGCTACCTGGGCGAACTCGGCCAGAATGGCGTCTTCCTCATCGGCTTGCAGCGGCGTCTGCACACCCACTTCGATGCCCGCCGCCAAGTCCGCATTGGCCGCCAGTTCGGCCACGATCTGCTCGGCTTCGGCCGCCTCGCGCGTCAGGTCTTCCGCCTTCGGCAGCTCCAGGCGGCGGCCCTGCTCGGCCAGCGTCAGGTTGTGGACGTGCGTGCCGATAATGTCGATCTGCTGAGTGAAGACGTTGACCTGGGCCCGGATGCGCCGCAAGTCGCGCCGTACGCGCACCAGTTTGCCGGCGAGCTGCTTCTTTTCGGCCTCGGTTGCGGCGGCCGCCCCCTTCTGAAGCGACTCGCGCTCTTCGGCTTCCAGTGCGTCGAGCCGGCGGTCCAGCTCCTCCCGCTGTTGTTCGAGTTGGACGCGCTGCGCGGTCATGATGCGCACGCGTTCAGCGGTGCTCGGCTTGAACCCAAACAGCCGTCGTATCCGCATCCACAAGCTCATAGCGCCGACCTCGTCCGCCAGCGGGCTGCGCGCCACGTGCAGCTCGCCCTCGTGCACGACCGTCATCAGGCGCGGGTCGCTCCGGCACGCCTGCCGAACCGCCGCCTCGGTCTGTTCCTGCGGCAGCCCCAGTTTATCGGACAGCTTGGAGAGCGCAAGACCCCGCGACTCCAGGGCAGCGGCCTCTTTGTCCAGATGATACAACAAACGCCGGACCTGGTCGTCCTGTGTTTCGAATTCCACCAATTGCGCCCACGGGCTATAGCGCACCGAGTCTGACATTTCCACGTCCCAGCCGCCGTCCTCGCGCCCGCCGACCAGGACCAGTTTGGGCAGGTCGCTATCGGTCACCATGGCCCGCGCCTCGGGCGTGAAACCCGTCGCGCTCGCCAGTATCACCGCCGTCGGGCGCTGGTTGGTAGGAAGGAGTTCGTAGCGATCCAGCGCATATTGCACTTGATCGCGCCCGATCGGCCTCGGAGTTTCGCCGGAAACCAGCGCCGCGGTCGGCGTGAGCACCTGCGCCCGCACGCGCGCCACCGTGTACGACAGCGGCCAGATCAACTGTCGGCCAAACTCCAGACTGACCGCGCGCGTCCCCGGCAACTCGTTCAGCAGGTCAAGGTCGAATATTTCCAGGCGGTTCAGCGCGGCCCGCACCGCGTCCCGCCCATCCGGCATGGACTCAACCACGACCCGATCGGCCGGCAGCGGCCCGTGAATCAGCTTCGTCGCGCGGGCGCGCAACTGCCGGAAAAACGAATCTTCGAACTGGCGTTGACGGCTGCGCTCATCCATAGGCGTCCAGATCGTGTTCATGCTGGAACGACCGGCCGCAACGCGCACAGTAGCGCGCATCATCCGGGTTGGCGTGCCCGCAACGTGGCTCTGGGCAAACCAGCCGGCCGCGGCGCGCGGCGCCCAACTGCCGATCGCCGCCGCCGATCCCGGCCACTGCCCGAAACACAAACCGCAGCGCCCTTACGACCAGCGCGACGGCCACCACCATCAGGCCCAACACGCCGAGCAGGAACAGTACGCCGACGGTGACGTGAAAGGCCTCGGCCAGCAGCACGATCCTCTACTCCTCCAACGGCAGCGCCGTCCCGCAGAAAATACAAAACCGGTCCCGGGCCGCGGGATAGCCCCGGCAGGCCGGACACCGCCGCACACGGCGGGTGAGCTGGTGGCCGCAGTACGTGCAGAACTGGTCGTCAGCCGCCACCAGGTGATTACAGGACGAGCAGGCCCGCAACGCCCCGCTGCCATCAGCGTCCCAACCCGACGGAGGGGGCGGAGGCACGCTGCCGCTTCGCGCCGGCCGCACCGCGGCGAGCCGCGCGTCCATGTCGTTCAGCACCGCACGGGCGCTCTCGTAACGCGAATCCTGCCGCGCGTACAGCCGCCGATAGACTTCATCCAGTGCCGTCGGGACTTCAGGTCGCACGCTGCTGGGCAACTCGGCGCCGGCCGGCCGCTCACCGGTTAGCAGCTCGAACAGGATTACGCCGATTGAAAACAGATCGCTTGGCGGCGACGGCTTGTTATGCCCGTCGCGCAACTCCGGGGCCATATAGGCCAGCGTGCCGACCAGTTTGTCATCTCGATCCAGCGAGGCCGAGTGCGCGATGGAGCGCAAAGTATCGGCGTTGCTGACGCCCAGCCCAAAATCGCCGATCTTCACGTCCGCCACGCGCACGTCCGTGATGGGCCGCTCGCCCAGATCCAGCAGCACGTTTCCGGGCTTCAGATCGCGGTGCAGCACACTGGCCGCATGTGCCGCTTCCACGGCCTGCAGAATGCCCCGTATGACCGTCAGGACCACGCCGATCGGCAGCCCTTTGCGGTTTTCCTCGATCGCCTTACGCAACGACGGGCCGCGGACCAGTTCCATCACCAGGTACGGATGCTCGGCGTAAGGATCGAAACCCAGCACGCGAATGATGTTCTCGTGCCTAATCCCGTGAACGACGATGCCCTCACGCTGTAAGTACCGCACGTACTCCGGTTCTGTCGGCAGCTTTATCGCCACCAGATCGTTCGCCCAAACGTGGTGCCGCGCCCGCCAGACCTCGCCGAATGAGCCCGTGCCAATCGGCTCTTCCAGCACGTATTCGCTGATACGCATGCCTGCTTGGTACTTGCTCATCGCTCTTGTTCCCGGCAGCCTTTCCGGCGGCCAGCATCCGCGAATCACCCCCCGGCTTGTTCCGACAGATACTCTGCCACCAGAAAATTATACGTTCCGGCGATAGCGACCGCTGCCAATCCCGCCACCCAGCCCCAGCCGCTGGTCGGCCAGTGCTGAAGTAACACCAGCCCGACAACGATATCGACCAGCAAGAACACGGCTAGCAGGACGAAACCGGCCCAATTAGAGCCGAATTCCAGCACACGCCTCATAAAAAACCGTGCGGACCAGGGCAGCGCCGCCGCGACCAGAACCCAAACGAGCGTTCGCCAGATGCCGTTCCAGACCATCTGGCGGCCTTCCGGGCCGAGTTTGTAGATTGCGAAACCCAAGGCGACGAGAAGGCCCAGGGCGACCCAGCCCAGGATCTTCTCTACAAGTCGTCCTGCGATGCCGCGCGGTCCTTCCATGTGCGTTATTGTAATCCTTTCCGAGTATTAAGCAGAATTAGAAATAATGGCTGTATTCATAATCGGAACCCGACCACAACGTAACAGAGTTCCAAGACCGCCGCTGACGCTGAACCTGCGTCCGGCGGCGACGTTCCGGGACGACGGAGCCCGGCTGAGAGGGAATTCGCGTCGGAAGCGAATTCATTCGCATGATTTCTTGTCTCGAACAGCTTGCCCGCCGGGGAACTGACGGTATACCAACTCACTGACGAGCTTGTTGTATTCGGAAGGCTTTCGATGGACCAGCGCGGCGCGTCGTTGCTTCAGACTTTCCCGAACCCCAGCCCCGGGCGCGACTACGTCATCCGCCACGTCGCCCCGGAGTTCACCAGCCGCTGCCCCGTTACCGGGCAGCCGGATTTCGGAACGGTAATCGTGGAGTACGTACCTGACGCCCGCTGCGTAGAGTTGAAGAGCCTGAAGCTGTATCTGCAGAGCTACCGCGACCAGGGCATATTCTACGAAGCCGTCACTAACCGCATTCTGGACGACCTCGTCAGCCTGCTGGCCCCGCGCCGCCTGCAGGTGCAAACGGTCTGGAACCCGCGCGGCGGTATGAACTCAACCGTCACAGCAACTTACGAGCTGCCCCGCCAGCCGAGCCGGTCTGATGCCGGGTCGGGAATGAAATAACGCCGCTCGGTTTACTTCTTCAGCAACCTGGCGCCGCGCCATAACGCCGCCGGAGTGGGATAAAGCGTATCCAGCCGTTTGCGCCGCCAATCAAATTCCTCGGGCGTCCACGATCGCCGCACCCGCAGGCTCGCCACCAGCCCGGCCGCCTTGCCCGCCAGCATGTTGCGGCGGCGAAACGAGCGCTGGCTGCGGTCGGATATCAGCACCACATCGAGGTTGGCCTGTCCCGAAAGCAGTTGCAGGATGCGCAACCCGGCCGGATCGCCCGGGTTGAGCCAACGCTCGAAAGTGCAGGCGTTGCGACCGGCCAGGCGCACGAGCAAGGCCACGCAGATTACGTGGCGATCGTCCCATATCGGCAGTGCGAACTCGAGCGTACAGCGGGGCGGATAGGAGGCGAGCGTAAAATCGTCCTCGCGGATGTAGAAGTGCACCGCGGGATCGACTGGCACCAGCACAAGCGAATGATGCGGCGCGCGGAGTACGGCATTTGTGGTGCGCTGCTTCATGGGCTTATTGCAGAGCGGTTATTGCAGAGCGGCTTGTTTCCGCCGCCCGCTTCGGCTGCCGCCGCACCGGCGGCAGGCGCGATGTCGCGGGAGAACCCGGAAATGTCAAAGCCGGTTCCTCGCCGCCGCCTGGGTTCTAATCGGCTCTGATTGGTCGCACAACAAGTGAGCCCCGAGATGACCAGCATCTCGGGGCTCAGAAGGGGGACACGACAGCTTCCACATCAAGTATTACAAATTTCTGTTGAAGTCTGAGGCGAAAATGGCCGAAATCGCGGGCCCGCGGCAAAGGCTACCCTGGTCCGATAGCGACTGCTTGCATTTCGCCGAGCCGCATTTATGATCGCGGCATGCCCTTAGGACGAGCCGCAGTTTGTTGTTCGGGCAGGCGCGCCTTCTCGGCCCTTGCCACCAGTTTCCGGACATCAGGCAGCACACTGATCCCGGTCTTGGCTGCTCTGGTCGTGTCCGCCCTGGCCGGGTGTCACGCCCCGCCGCAGGCCAGTGGACCCACTGAGATAGTGCTCCGCCTGACAGATCGCGACTGTTTCATAGATAACGTCCTGACCGTCATGCGGCGCTACGACCTGCCGCCCGAGCGCGTCGACCGCGATAGCGGCCTGATCGTCTCTCGCCGCACGACCAGCGGCCAATGGTTCGAGTGCTGGCGAGTCGATTCGCAAGGC
>JAAYXS010000301.1 GCA_012515775.1 Phycisphaerae bacterium | reverse complement strand
GGCGCGCTCCATCACGTGCTCCAGCTCGCGCACGTTGCCCGGCCAGTTGTGCCGTAAAAGCTGATCGAGCGCCGCCGGCGAGATCGTCACTACCCGGTCGCCCGTCAACGCGGCGTGCTTCTTCAGGAAGTGTCGCGCCAGCAGCGGAATGTCGTCCGGCCGCTCGCGCAGCGGCGGAATCGCCAGGCTGATCACGTTCAGTCGGTAGTACAGATCTTCCCGGAACCGGCCTTCCTTGACGAGCTTTAGCAGGTCGCACTTCGTCGCGCACAGCAGGCGCACGTCGACGTGCACGGGCGTCTCGCCGCCGACGCGCTCAAACTCCTGCTGCTCGACGACGCGCAGCAGCTTGACCTGAATTTCCACCGGGATGTCGTCCACCTCATCCAGCAGAATCGTCCCCGTGTGCGCCAGCTCGAACCGTCCGGGCTTCTGCCGGATCGCCCCGGTAAACGCCCCCTTTTCGTGCCCGAACAATTCGCTTTCGAGCACCGAAGCCTGCAAGGCCGCACAACTGAACCGTACGAACGGATTATCAGCTCGGCGGCTGAGGTCGTGAATGGCCTCGGCGAAAAGCTCCTTGCCGGTGCCGCTCTCGCCGCACAAGAGAATGGTGCGATCGGAATCGGCCACGGCCCGCACTTGTGCGAACAGCCGCTTCATGCTCTGGCTGACGGCAACGAGTTGCGAGAGTTGCTCTACCTCCTCGTTCCGCGGAACTTCGCTGCGCACGGCCAGCAGGCGTTCCAGCTTGGGAACCAACTCCTGAGTCGTGAAGGGTTTGGTGATATAGTCGTACGCGCCGCCCTTGATGGCCTGCACGGCGGTGTCCACCGAGGCGTAGGCAGTCATCAGGATTACGCCGACATCCGGCCGCGCCTGCTTGATATGCGCCAGCAGGTCGAGGCCGTTGGCGCCCGGCAGGCGAACATCCGATACGACGATGTCGATGGGCTTGGAATCAAAGATGCGCCGCGCCGCCAGCGCATCGGCGGCCTCGAAGACTTCGAAGCCCAGTTCGCTCAGCTCGATCTGAAGCGTGATGCGCTTCAGCGGCTCGTCATCAACCACCAGGATGCGACCGCGCATGCCCTGTCCCTCACAATTCCAATCCGCGCTGCCGGATCAATTCGTCGCCGCGCCGCGACGGCCAGCAATTTGCTCCATATTGCCGGAATCGCCGCCATGAATCAACCTGCCAAACAGAGAACAGCTCCCGGATCACGGGACGGCCCAACCCACGACGGCACAACCGCGGCGGACCTTGACTTGGACCGCCGCCGGACAAAACTCCTTTGGCCTCCACTACCACGGTTCAGGTTATGGTCGAAGCTGCCCAAGAACTGATCACCCGCTACGGCTACATTGGCCTGTTCGGATTGCTGGCGCTCGGCGTTGTCGGCGTACCCGCGCCGGACGAGACGCTTGTCGCGGTCTCCGGACTTTTGATCAAAAAGGGCGAAATGAGCCTTGTGCCGACATTCCTGGCCGCGGTCGGCGGCAGCGCCGTAGGCGTCACTATCAGCTTCGTGGTCGGCCGCGTCTTCGGCTTCCGCCTGATACACCGGTACGGCCATCTGCTGCACGTCACGGAAGAGCGCCTCGGGCGCTTCCAGCGCTGGTACGAACGTGTCGGACGGTGGACGCTGGTTTTTGGCTATTTCATACCGGGCATTCGACAGGTCACGGCTTTCGCCTCCGGAACGTCCGGGCTGTCGTGGGCCAGCTTCGCCGCATTCGCCTATTCCGGCGCGGTGCTGTGGGTCACGACGTTCCTTACGGCTGGCTATGTTCTCGAAGCGGAGTGGGAGAAGAGCTCGCCGAGAATGCACGCGGTAATCGTGGGCGTGGCCGGCTTAGGATTCGCGGTGGTCGCAACGTACGGGGCACTCCGGCTCATACGCTATCGGCACGACGCGGCGACCGCTTCGAATTCGACGGTACCCGATGAGTGAAGCCCGCGCCGACTCACGCCGGAGGGGCAAACGGCGATTGACGGCTTGGGTGCCATGCCCAAGCTCTAAGCGCGGGCATGCCATCGTGACAAGTTTCAAGCGCGGACAGTATTCACGGGGGCGACACGCCCCGGCTCGGCTGACTTGAGGCCATAGGTCGGTGGCCCGGGCGGTCGCCGTTTAGAAAAAAGGGGAAATCCGCGCCATCTCGTTCAACTCTCCCCGCGGAATTCAGCACGTAGCGCCCGCCCTCATCGATGCCATCGATGTTCACGCTGTAGAGTACCGGGCGCGGCCCGTGCGGCGCATACCCGATGGGCCGGTCATCCGCGGCGAATGGATCACCTGGCACGCTCGGCAGATAATCGGGAACCAATTCGGCCAGGCGCTCCGGGCGTCGACCGTGATCAAGTTCGTATAGTCTGATCGCCAGCGCCGTTGCGGCCATACGTCGCCGAGCCAGACCGTGCAAGACCACGTCCTGCAACATATCATATCTCGACCCCAGAATACTTCTGGGGTAGTGCGCCATCCGGCACGTCAGCGAATCGGCCCCGCCGAGCAAAAGCAGATCGGCATCAGCCGAGGGCCAAGTATGCAACGCGGATTCGGAGAAGCGGTCAATATGGTCGGCGAATAGCTTGCTGTCCAGCAACCAAGCCGGTTTAACCGCCCAGACCGCGACACGCTGATTCCATGGAGCGAACGGACCCGCTGTTGCAATTGGCGGCGTTCCCAACGTCTTCCCCTCAGCCAGCCACAGCGCTCCGTCGATGAGTAACATCCGGTCAAACCACATAGACTGAATCCAGTCTTGCTCGAAGTCACTAGCCAACAGGTCCTTTATCAGGTCGTTGACTTGCTGCCGGCGGCATGGTCGCGCATCTCCCTGCGGCGTCGCACCGGCGTTGTCAACCTGCAAAACAGGCGTGATGTCCTCAACGATCCAAATCGCGAAGCCGTCGATTGCATACCGAGTTAGCTGGCCGATCGCGCTGTGGGCGGACGTTGCCCGCCCGATGGCCAGTATGTCGCGCAACGCCTCCATGCGCCGGCCTCGTCACCGACGCGATGAAGCTGGCCTGCGAGAAGCGCGCTGAAGCGCGCCAGGTCGCGCTGCCGTGCGAAATGGCCAGTCGGAAACATGCAAATTGGCGAACGGAGCGATATCCTCCAATCCGTGACCGAGCAGCGGCGTGCTTCCCGAATGAACCGCACAACTTCCCGGTTGGAATCCAAGAATTTAGAGACTTGAGCACCCGCCGCATCCGGATCATTCGACCACGCCTCAAGCAGATCACTCAGCCCGACGCCATCAGGCAACGTGATCGCCGTCGCAGCCCGGCTGAAAAAATGCGCCGCATTGTCCTCATCCGCCACGGGCTCGCGCATGAAGTCTTCAATCAGCACCGGCTGCCCGGCCGCCCGGCGCACTTCGATTGCCGCGTTAAGTTGCCGTTGCGCCTCCCAACCCCACCACAGGCGAACGGCCAGCAGGAAGATCATGTACGTTATGGCTGCGCAGGTAATGCGCTTGAGCCACCAGAAGCGCGGCGGATTGTAGGCGTCCCGTTCCATGCTCGAACCAGGCGTTAGTGCGCGGGCCGGGCAGAGCAACCTCGCCCACCCACTCGCTACAGTATACCGCCGCTAGCCGACCGCCCCGGCATTAGCGGCTGTCGACGCGCTCAGTATAGTTTTATTCACGATCATCCGGCATAGTTTCCACAGAAGACGATTGTGAAGCCGGCGCGGACTGCGTCGCGGCCGACTGCCCGGCAGATGCGGACGCCGCAAGCGGCGGGCGCGGGCGGTCGCCATTGAGGAAGAAGACTAAGTCCGCCGCGTCGCCGTCTACGGCGCCATTCGTTCTGAGCTCGAAGCGTCCGCCGTCATCCACGCCGTCCAGGTTCAGACAGTACAGCACGGGCGGAGGGGCATTCGGAGCATATCCAATGGGCCGGTCATCGGCCGCATACGGGTCGCGCGGCAGCGCCGGCAGGTAGTCGGGCACCAGTTCGTCCAGTGCGCCCGGGCGGCGCCCGTGGTCGACCTCGTACAGACGAATGGCCAGGGCGGTCGCGGTCATGCGGCGCGTGGCCAGCGCCCGAAATGAAAGTCGCACCGCGCGCTCTAAAGAGGGGAGCAAGATTGAGCTGGGCAGATGAATCGCTTCTTCGATTTCGGAACGGCGCGTGACCTCGGCAGGTATGTGTGCAGCGGCCGCCGGCCAGTTTGCCGCGACCATCGCGTTCGCCATCTGAGTTGTCCATTCGCCCATGAAGGCCGTATCGAGCACCCAAGCCGGCCGAAGCAGGAGCAAGTGGGGAGCCAGCTTGCCGAGCAAGGGCGGCCCGCCGAATGGGCCCCAGCGCCCGCTCAGGAACATTTGAGCATCCTCAATCTGACTCATGCGCTCGAAATGCATAGCGCGTACCGCGGCTTGCCGGCATTCCGCTTCGTCGAGCAACGCCTCAATCAGCGTGCTTACCTGGGCACGGCTCGCGGGGCCGGTCAGTAAGGGATCGCCCGCGCCTTTTTCCGCTATATCGAGAGTGGGAGTGATTCGTTCCAACCCGTCGTAAGCCAGGCCCCTGAAGCCAATACTCATCAGTTGCGAAACCAGGGGTCCGTCCGCTAACGCGGCCGCAACTCCCAATATATCGTTGCAGGCCTCAAGCGCACCGGCGTCGTCGCCCGCGTTATGCCGCGCGACAAGCACTACCAGTTCCAGTCGGGCCAACTGACGTGTGGGGTCCAGGTGAGAAAGAGGCACGCTGGTAAGCGGCGCACGCCATGAGAGTTTCCAGTCTGCAGCCGGCCGTGCACGTGCCGCAGTGATCAGGCGCAGCGTCTCCTGGTTCATCTGCATGAGCTGCGAAACCAGCGCTGGCGCAGAATCCGGTTGGGAGTTTATGGCCTCCTCGACCTCGCCGACGTCCTGGAAGCCCGATGGCAGTTGTTGAGCCTTCGCCGCCTCGCTCAGAAAAAAGGCCGCGTTCTCATCGTCCGGCAGCGGCGGGCGAAGAAAATCGTCCAACCACACCGGCTCGCCCGCGGCCCGCCACTTTGCGATCGCGGCATCGTACCGTCGCTGCGCCTTCCAGCCCCACCACAGGCGAACGGCGAGGAAAAAGATTACGCACGCTATGCCCGCGCAGGTAATGCGCTTGAGCCACCAGAAGCGCGGCGGATTGTAGGCGCTTTGTTCCATGCTCGAACCAGGCCTTAGTGCGCGGGCAGAGCTCGCCCACGCGATCCGCCAACAGTATAACGCCGCTCGCCCGAAGTACTGACCTGTCCGATCTCGTGCTAGCCGACACCGTGCGCCGCACATAAAATGCGGCCATGGACGTAGACAAGCAGAACCCGGCGCCACCTGCACCGCTGGACAAGAGCGCTTCCGAGCGCGCGCCTAATGTGCAATCCGCCGGCCTGACGCCGATCCCGGAAGGCATTGCCTGTCCCGACTGCGGCTACGACCTGCGTGCCCTGACGAGCGCGCATTGCCCGGAATGCGGACTCGATTTGGATCTGGTGCGTACTCAAAGGCCGCAAATCCCCTGGACGCGGCGGCACGAACTCGGGCGATTCCCGGCCTACTGGCGGACGGTCTGGCTGGTCTGTCGTCACCCTCAGCAACTGTATATGGAGATGGTGCGGCCGGTCAGCTACCGCGACGCGCAGCGTTTTCGGTGGGCGACGTTTCTGCACGCCTTTTTGTCAGTGGTGCTTTCTCTCGCCGCGATGCTCGCGTCGGAACACACGTGGCCTGATTGGCACAACCTTCTGGTTGCGGCGGGTCTGGCATTCGCTGTCGGTTTGTTATTGGTTGTACTGCCGGGCGCGGGCAGCTACGCGCTTGAATCGCGGCGTCTGCCGGTTGAGCGGCGCAACCGCGGCATCGCGCTGAGCTACTATACCTGGGCGCCGCTGGCGGCCTGGCCGTTGGGGCTGCTGCTTGTCGTGGCGGCGTTCATCACTGACCTCGGGTGGGATACCTACCGTAGCGACGCCGCATTCAAAGTCATGGCGGCCTTCCTGTTGGGCGGGGCGTTGTTTCCGGCGGCCGCATTGGTGCTGGCCGAGGCGCGGCTGGCACTGCTCGCCCGGCACGTGCTGTGCGGGCAGGGCCGGCTGTGGTGGCGCATGATTCTCGTCAACGTCGCGACGGTGGCAGCTCTGGCATTAGCGGCCTTCGTCGCGCTCAGTGTGATCTATTTCATGATCATCTGGCACAGTTTCCACTGAAGATGATTGAGAAGCCGGCGCAGACTGCGTCGCGGCCGACTGCCCGCCAGATGCGGACGCCGCAAGCGGCCGGCGCGGGCGGTCGCCATTGAGGAAGAACACCAGGTCCGCCGCGTCGCCGTCAACACCCCCGCCTATCTTAAGCTCGAAGCGCCCGCCGTCATCCACGCCGTCCACGTTCAGGCAGTACAGTACGGGCGGAGAAGCGTTCGGAGCATATCCAATGGGCCGGTCATCGGCCGCATACGGGTCGCGCGGCACAGACGACAGGTAATCCGGCGCCAGTTCGTCCAGACGGTCCGGGCGGCGCCCGTGGTCTATTTCGTACAGACGCATGGCCAGGGCGGTCGCGGCCATACGGCGCGTGGCGAGCGTCCGGAACGAAAGTTCCACCGCGCGCTCGCAAGAGGGGAGCAAGGTCGAACTGAATAAGTGGGCCACGTTATCGACAAAGGGATGGCGTTTGATTCTGGCAGGTATGTGTGCCGCAGCAGCCGGCCAGTTTGCCGCGGCCAGCGCGTTCGCCATTTGAGTTGTCCATTCGGCCATGAAGGCCGTGTCGAGCACCCAAGCCGGGCGCAGCATGAGCAGGGTCAGCGAGGCAACGGGCGGCCCGCCGAATGGCCCCCCCTGCCCCTTCAGGAATATTTGACCATCCTCTATCTGTATCATGCGCTCGAATTGCATGCTGCGTACGACGGTTCGCCGCCATTCCGCTTCGTCAAGCAACGCCTCGATCAGCGCGTTAACTTGGGCTCGGCTCGCGGGGCCGGCAACTGCGGGGTTTTCCGCGCCGTCATTCCTGATGTCGAGCGTAGGCGTGATCCGCTCCAACCCGTCGTATGCCAAGGTGCGGGCGGCAATACTCACCAGGTGCGAGATCAGCGGTCCTTCCGCTAATGCGGCCGCAATTCCGAGCGTGTCGTTGCAGGCCTCAAGCGCACCGGCATCGTCTCCCGCCTCATGCCGCGCAATGAGCACTGCCAGTTCCAGTCGGGCCAACTGACGCATGTATTTCAGATGCGGGAGGATTAAGGTGGTCGCTAGCGGTGGACGCAATGATAGGTTCCAGTCCGCAGCCGGCCGTGCGCGCGCCGCCGCGATCAGGCGCAGCGTCTCCTGATTCATCTCCATGAGCTGCGAAACCAGCGCTGGTGCAGAATCCGGTTGGGACTCGATGACCGCCTCGACTTCGTTGAAGTCTCTAAAACCCGAGGGCAACTGAAGAGCCTTTGCCGCCTCATTCAGAAAGGAGGCCGCGTTCTCTTCATCCGGCACCGGCGGGCGGGCGAAATCGCCCAGCAGCACCGGCTCACCCGCCGCGCGCCACTTCGCGATCGCGGCGTCCAATCGTCGCTGCGCCTCCCAGCCCCACCACAGGCGAAGGGCGAACAGAAGCAGCAACGAGACCGCTACGCCCCACTGAAGGCGCTTGAACCACCGGTACCGCGGCGATACCAGCTTCTCTTTCTGCATCGCATCACCCGATTTCGGAGACACCGAGGCCGATTAACACTGGCGGTACTATATCCAGTTCAGCCGCCCCGCCTCCAGTCAGCCACGTAAAGCCCCCAAGTCCCCCTACTCGATGCCCGCTCTGCTAGCGCACAATTTGCGTCTCGGCCAAAGCCAGAGCGGCATTGTAGACGACGCCCGAGGGCGACCCGAAATCACGGCGGCAGGCTGACCTTCACG